>JANONY010000095.1:0-2635 GCA_031421055.1 Actinomycetes bacterium
CCGGCGCCAGAGGGGCATTAGCGTGAGTCACGAAGACCTCCTGAAATCGGAATGAGTGTGGATACCCACTTCGATATCGGAGGTCTTCGCCTTTCACATCACGCCACGCTGATCACAACGTCCATGGGAACTACAGCTAGCCAATACACTGGCGCCACTGGCTTCACTGGCTTCACCACTGGACTTCACCGCCGGCTGAGGAGGGTCGCATGCGCACCGCTCTCGTCATCTCGCTGCTCGCCGTCGCGACTCTGACCGGATGCAGTCCGCCAGGTGGTGCGCCGACTCCCACTGACACGGCAACGACCGAGCCAGCGCCCGTCACGGTCGGGTCCTGCGCCGACGGCACCATTGCGCCGACAGTCAACGACGCGGAAGGCACCGCAGGGCACCTCAACTACCAGATCGCCTTCACCAACACCGGGCCAGACACGTGCACGCTCGAGGGCTACCCGCAGATCGCTGTCATCGGCATGGGTAATGGAACGCAACTCGGCGATGTCGCCGCAAACATGCCCGACCTGCCACTAGAGGTTGTCACGATCGCGAGCGGCGAGAGCGCATACGCCCGGCTGCAGGCTGTCAACATTGATCCGGGTGGCGGGCCGCTTGGCACCGACTGCGGGCTCGGCTTTGGCGACGGCTTCAACATCTACGTTCCGGGCGCGCTCGAACCGACGTTCGTGCCGTATCCCGGCGTGGCCGCGTGCACATCCGGCATTGTCTGGATGGACATCGCGCCGATCAGCGCAACCTAGCCGGCCGTGGACATCGGCTAGCATCTCCCCGTGACGAAATCTGCGGGCGGGGCCGCGAGCGCGCACACCTTTGCGTCGGTGCTTGCCGCCGCTCAGCAGGGTGCCGGATGGGCAAGCACGACCCTCTGGGTCGAGTACGCCCCAGCGGTGGCCGCCTTCGTTCGCGCGCGCGGATCAGCGGAGCCCGACGACCTCACCAGCGAAGTGTTTCTCGCGGTGTTCGACACGTTGCCGAGTTTCAGTGGTGGAGAGCCCGAATTTCGCAGCTTCGTCTTCTCAATCGCCTACCGTCGGCTCGTCGACGAGCTGCGCCGCCGTTCGCGGCGCGGAGTCCACACTGAGTTTGTCGCGGAGAACGACCCACGCAGCACCCCCAGCGCCGAGACCGAGGCCATCGGTCGCCTCGGCGACTCTGCGGCGCTGACGCTGCTCGACGCGCTGCCGGCCGACCAGCGCACCGTGATGGTTCTGCGCATCGTCAACGACTTCACAATCGAGCAGATCGCCGAGGTTGTGGGCAAGCGTCCAGGGGCGGTCAAGGCCTTGCAGCGTCGGGCGCTCGAATCTCTTCGAAAAAAGATTTCGCCAACCCGTACCCCTACAGCCCCGTTGAACGATAGCGAGTAGTGAGATGACTAAGCACCGGATTAATGACGCCGAAGAAGCGGCACTCGCTTCTGCGCTGTCAAAATTTAGGGCTGCTGCCTTTGAGCATGCACCTCGGCCATCCGCTGAACTGCGTGCTCGCTTAGAACTGAGCGGTGCATCCGGCAAGGCCTCGTTGGCGACATTCTCGTCTGGCGCGGTCGAGTCAACCGTGTCGGCAAGCGCCGACACAGCGGAACCTCACACAAGAGACCGCAAGAAGAGAGTTCGACAGATGCTTTCATGGCTGACTGGTTTGGGCGTTCTCGCCAAAATCGTGCTTGCTTCCAGCGTCGCTTCGGCGGCAGTTCTTGGCGCTGGCGCAGCGGGCGTCCTGCCCGCCGGCGCGCAAGATGCGTTCAACACGGTGGTTGCTTCGGTAACCACGGACGACCCAGAAGCTACCCCAACCGAATCGCCAGAGCCCGACGCCTCGGAGAGCGGCCACCCAGACAACTTCGGGGGCACCGTCTCCGACCTCGCTCACGAGCTTGGCAAAGGCAGCGACGGTCGCGCATTCGGCGACTCCATTTCTGACGCTGCCAAGAACAAGCACAAGAACAAGGGCAACGGCTCAGTCGGCAACGAAAGCATTTCTGACGAGAACGAATCGGATGAGGAGTCGACCTCGGATGACGAGCCAAGTGTCGACAGGCCCACCGGTGGCAAGCCAGCGGTAACGCCGGGCGGTAAGCAGGGGTAGCTGGTCTAGGCAGCTACCCCTGCCATAAGCGCAGAATGGTCTCCCACTTCGGGTGTGGGCGGCCATTCTGTATTTAAGCGTGCTAAGCCCGTTCAGCCCGCCGCTGCTTCGGACTAGGCTCGGCGAGTGATCCACTCGTTCAGCGGCAAATTGTGGGCGATGCCCGGCGAAGTAGCGTGGGTTTTTGTGACGGTGCCGGAGCACCTCTCGGCGAACATTCGCGCGATGCCGCGCCCGCCGCGGCCGGGTTTCGGCTCGCTGCGCGTTGCGGTGTCCATCGGCCCGACGAGTTGGAAGACCTCGATCTTTCCCGACTCAAAGAGTGGATGCTACCTGCTGCCCCTCAAGAAGGCCGTGCGCACGGCGCAACACCTCGACGTCGGCGACACTGCCGAGGTCACGATCGAGTTGCTCGAGTAGCAGGCGCTTCGTCGCGCCTCGCCCCGCGCCGCCCCCTGCACGCAACCGCGCCATGCCGCGTGCGCCGCCATGCCGCACGCCGCGACGGCCCGCGCTGAGGTTTGTTGGG
>JANONY010000096.1:0-10078 GCA_031421055.1 Actinomycetes bacterium
GGTGGGCTGGGTTGTCGCGGGCCGCCCACAGGCGCTTTCCGCCGCGCGCCGTTACGCGCCCCAACGGCCCCACGTTTGGTGCGTTGGGTCCGCCAACCGACGGTTGGAGCTGGCGCTACTCGCGCAGAGTTGCGCCGTGCCTGACGGCGGCGAGCGCCACGGCCGCGTCGCGGGCAGCGCTCGCCTCAGCGGCGGTCAGCGTGCGATCGCTCGCGCGGAACCGCAGCGCGAAAGTCAACGACTTGCGACCCTCGGGCAGCCCGGCGCCGCGATAGTCGTCGACGAGCGTCGCGTGCTCGAGCAGTTCGCCGGCACCCTCAACGACCGTTGCCAACAGATCACCGGCGAGGATGTCGCTCCCGACCACGAGCGACACATCTTGCGTCGCGGCCGGGAACGCCGCAATCGCGCGGGTCGAGACCTCGCGGGCGCCGAGCTCGATGAGCGCGTCAAGGTCGAGCTCGACGAAACCCACCACGCGCGGCAGGTTGCTCTGCTCGGCGAGGTGCGGTAGCAACTCGCCAGCCCAGCCAACCGAGCGTTCGGCGACGAAGACTTCTGCCGTGCGTCCTGGGTGCAGTGCGGGGTGCTCCCCCGGTGCGATTCGAACCTGCACAGCGAGGGTGGCGGCTAGTTGGTGCACGGCGGCGATGGCATCCGATAGTCCTGCAGCCACCGCGGGGTGCCCTGGCTGACGCTCGATCGCGTGACCGAGAAAGAGCGCAGCGACGTGCCACGGCTGCGTTGGAATGCTCGCGTTGAGTTCAGCGAGTTTCTCGCCGCTCGGGTGCTCGCCGCTCGGCGGCACAGGGCCAGAGCCGTAGGCACCGCTCGGGGTGAACACGTGGCCGATCTCGAACAGCGCGAGATCGGTGAGGCCACGCGACAGGTTGCGGTGCGCGGTCTCGAGAAGGCCGGGCAACAGCGAGGTGCGCATGAACGGCGCCGCCGGGTCGAGCGGGTTGGCGAGCTTGACCGCGCTGGTTGCCCCACTCAGCCGGTATGCCGTCTCGTTGACGAAGGGATAGCTGAGGACCTCGGTGAGTCCGGCAAACGCGAGTGACTGGGCGGCCTGCCGTCTCAGCACCTGCCAACGCGTGTACCCGCGACCGGGAGGGGCAACAGGCAACACCGAGGGGATGCGGTCGTAGCCGACAATGCGCGCGACCTCTTCGGCGAGAGTAGGAGCGTCGGTCAGGTCGGGGCGCCAGCTTGGCGGCGTGACGCTGAGCCCGGTGTCGGTTGCGAGAATCGACGCACCGATCATGGTGAGCGATTCGGAGACCTCGTCGGCCGAATACTGCACGCCCATGAGCTCGTTGACGAAATTCTTTGGCAGCGCGATCGGCTCTGGATCGGCCGCCTCGTTCCAGCTCGATCCCAGCGGATCGATGGTGCCGCCGGCAAGCTCGACGAGCAGCTGCGCGACGCGGGTCGCTGCGACGGCCGCGATGGCCGGGTCGACCCCACGCTCGTAGCGCTTCGCCGCTTCGCTCGGCAGCTTGTGACGACGAGCCGTGCGCGAGATCGTCACGGCCTCCCAGTTTCCAGCTTCGATGAGCACGTTGGTGGTCGTGCCGCTCATCTCGGTTTTCGCGCCACCCATGACTCCAGCGAGCCCGATCGGGCCTGAGTCGTCGGTGACGAGCAAATCTTCTGTGCTGAGCCTGCGCAGCTTGCCGTCGAGCGTCTCGAAGGTCTCGCCCTCGGTGGCACGGCGGATCGTGATGCCGCCCGTTAGCGTGTCGAGGTCGTATCCGTGGATCGGCTGGCCGAGTTCAAACATCACGTAGTTGGTGATGTCGACCGGAAGCGAGATCGAGCGAACGCCGGCGAGGGTGAGGCGGGCCACCATCCACGGCGGAGTCGGGCGACTCGGGTCGATGCCGCGCACGACGCGCGCCTCGAAGACGCTCACGCCCTTCTTGCCGCGGATCGGGTTCGTGTCGTTGATGGTGACGGGGAAGGTCTCAACGGGCTCGATCGGCTCAACGAGCAGGGCGGGGTCGCGGAACGCGGCGCCTGTCGAGTGCGAATACTCGCGGGCAACACCGCGAATCGAGAAGGCGTAGCCGCGGTCGGGCGTGACGTTGATCTCGACGGCGAAGTCGTTGAGGCTTAGCAGAGCGATCGCGTCGGTTCCGAGCTCTGGGTCAAGACCGAGACTCTTCAGCAGCAAAATACCGTCGTGCTCGTCGCCGAGCCCAAGTTCGCGCGCGGAGGCGATCATGCCATCCGAGGTGTGTCCGTAGGTTTGGCGCGCAGCGATAGGGAACGGACCGGGCAGAACGGCTCCGGGCAGGCTCACGACGACCTTGTCGCCGACGGCGAAGTTGTGCGCGCCGCAGACGATGCCCCTCGGCTCTTCCTCGCCGACGTCGACCTGGCACCAGTTGATGGTCTTTCCGTTCGACTGCGGCTCTGGCGTGAAGGCAAGAACCTGGCCGACGACGACCGGGCCGGACAGGTCGAAGGTGTGCACGTCCTCTTCTTCGAAGCCCACTTTGACGAGCGCCTCGTGCAGGTGCTCGACCGTAACGTTCTCTGGCAGGTCGACGAATTCGCCGAGCCAGCTCGCTGGAACCCTCATACGTTCACTCCGAACTGCTGGCTGAAGCGCACGTCGCCCTCGACCATGTCGCGCATGTCATTCATGTCGTTACGGAACTGCAGCGTGCGCTCGATGCCCATGCCGAAGGCGAAGCCTTGGTAGATATCTGGATCGACGCCGGCGGCCTTGAGCACATTGCGGTTGACCATGCCGCACCCACCCCACTCGACCCAGCGCGCACCGCCCTTGGCGTTGGGCTGCCAGACGTCCATTTCGGCGCTCGGCTCTGTGAACGGGAAATAGTTCGGGCGCAGTCTGATCTGAGCGCCCTCGCCGAACATCGCCGTCGCGAGGTGCTCTAGCGTGCCGCGCAGGTGCGCCATCGTCAGCCCCTTGTCGATCGCGAGGCCCTCGATCTGGTGGAACACGGGAGTGTGCGTCGCGTCGAGCTCGTCGGTGCGGTACACCTTGCCAGGCGCGACCACGTACACCGGAAGCTCGCGCGTGAGCAGCGACCGCATCTGCACCGGGCTCGTGTGCGTGCGCAGCAAAAGGTGCGAGTCGACTGGGTCGACAAAGAAGGTGTCTTGCATGGCGCGGGCGGGGTGATCCTCATCGAAGTTCATCGAGTCGAAGTTGAACCACTCGTTTTCGAGCTCTGGGCCTTCTGCGACCTCCCACCCCATCGCGACGAAGATGTCGCTCATGCTCTCCATGAGAAGACTGAGCGGATGCCGCGCACCCTTCTTCCAGCGCGTCGGCACAGCGGTCACGTCGACCGCTTCACTCGCGAGCCGGGCGGTCTCCTCCGCGACGGCCAGCTCGGCCTCTCGCGCCTCGATCGCGGCGTTGAGCGCGGCCCGCGCCTCGCCGACGAGCTTGCCCGCCGCAGCCTTCGCCTCGTTGGGCAGGGACTTGATCGCCGCGTTGAACTGCGCGAGTGGCGACTGTTCGCCGCTGTGCTCTGCGCGGGCGAGCTTGAGCGCGCTAACGGTGCTCGCCGCCTCAATGGCCGCGCGGGCAGCTTCTGCGGCGGCGGCTACTGTTTCGGGGTTTATCTCTGCGTGAGTTCGCTCTGACACAAGTCACGAGTTTACTTGCTCGCGCGCGCTCGACTTCCAACCGCGGCCGCCCGCATCGCGCGCTCCTGTGGCCAACTTGGCGCGGCTGCTCGCTCGCCACTGAGGAAGCGCGCCAGGCACTCACGAAAAAGAGGACGCACTTCTCCGTCCTCCTTTTCGTGACCGGCTGAAGTGGGCCGCGTCGGGGCGGGCTGACTCGCGGGCGGGCTGACTCGGGGGCGAGCCGACTCGGGGGCGAGCCGACTCGCGGGCGGGCTGGCTCGCGGTCGGACTGACTCGCGGGCGGGCTGGCTCGGGGAAGTTGGACGCGCTGGCTCAGGCGCGCTGGCTCAGGCGCGCTGCGCGAACGCGCTCTCGTAGAGGCACACCGACGCAGCGGTCGCGAGGTTCATCGACTCCGCCTTGCCGTAAATCGGCACCGTGATTGCGCGATCGGCGAGAGCAAGATTCTCGTCGCTCAGCCCGCGGGCTTCGTTGCCGAACAACCACGCGGTTGGGGCAGCAAGGGAGGCACGGGCGGCGAGAAGATCCTCCCCCTTGATGTCGGCGGCGAGCACCTGAAGGCCGGCGGCTTTTACCCGCTGCAGCACCACATCCAGATCGGGGGCGAGAGCGACGGGGAGGTGAAAGAGCGATCCGGTGGTCGCGCGAACGACCTTGGGATTGTAAAGGTCGACGCTTCGGCCGGTGAGGATCACGGCATCCGCCCCGGCTGAATCGGCGGCGCGGATAATCGTGCCAGCGTTGCCGGGATCCCGAACCTCCTCGAGAATCGCGATCAGCTTCGGCTCACCGCCGAGAATCTCTTTGAGCGAAGTCGGAAACTGCTTGCACACCGCGACGACTCCCTGCGGGGTCACGGTGTCGGCCATCGCCTCGAGCACGTGCTCGGTAACGAACTCGACCTCGAGGTCGACCTCGCGCGCCGCCGTGCCAAGCGCCGGGTAGCGCTCTAGTGCCGTCGGCGTGACGAACAACTCGACCAGAAGCTCCGGCCGGTATTGCAGTGCCTCAGCTACCGCTTGCGGCCCCTCCAAAAGAAAGAGCCCGGTCTCAGACCGGGCGTCTCTCTTGGCAAGTTTTGCCACGCCGCGCACTCGTGGAGAACGCGGGTTTTCAATCACACTGTGAGCCTAACGGCTCACGGTGAACACTCGGTTAAGCGTTGACCTTCGGCGCGCTCGTGTCCGCCGGCAGTGCTGCCTTGGCCGCTGCGACAAGGGCCGCGAACGTGGCTGGCTCGGTAACCGCGAGGTCAGCGAGGATACGACGGTCGACCTCGATGCCGGCAAGGCCAAGGCCCTGGATGAAGCGGTTGTAGGTCAGGCCGTTGGCGCGCGACGCTGCATTGATGCGCTGGATCCAAAGGCGACGGAAGTCGCCCTTGCGAGCACGGCGGTCACGGTATGCGTAGACGAGGGAGTGGGTGACCTGCTCCTTGGCCTTGCGGTAGAGGCGCGAACGCTGTCCGCGGTAGCCCTTCGCCCGCTCCAGGATTACGCGACGCTTCTTGTGAGCGTTGACTGCTCTTTTTACTCTTGCCATTTCAGTATTCCTTTGAGGTCTTCGGGTTAGATGCCGAGAAGCTTTTTGATGCCCTTGGCGTCAGCCTTGGAGACAACCTGGTCGAGGTTGAGGCTGCGCTTTTTGTGGCTCGACTTCACCTCAAGGTTGTGTCGCATGCCAGCGCGCTGCTTCTTGATCTTTCCGGTACCGGTGACCTTGAAGCGCTTCTTCGCTCCAGAATGGGTCTTTTGCTTAGGCATTGTTCATTCCTTACTTGGTGGTCTCGCCCGCGGGCGCCGCAGGCTTCTTGGGAGCCGGCTTCGCCGCCGCAACCTTGGAGGCAGCAGCGGGTGCGGGAGTTTTTGGGGCCGCTGCTTTTGGCACTGCGACTGGCTTCTCGGCAACAGGCTTTTCAGCCGCGGCCGGCTTTTCGGCAACCGGCTTTGCCGCTGCGACGGGCTTCTCGACAACGGGCTTCTCAGCGACGGGCTTCTCGAGAACAGGCTTGGCTGAAGCAACCGGAGCCGCGAGTGCGGCTTCTGGTCGCCCGGCGCGGGGGGGCTTTGCGGCGGCGCGGCGCGCATCCGCTTCGGCCTTTGCGGTCGCCTTGTTCTTCAGCGGGCCGATAACCATCACCATGTTGCGGCCGTCGATGGTCGGGGTGGACTCGACGGTTCCGAATTCTGAGACGTCTTCGGCGAAGCGCTGAAGCAAACGAACGCCCTGCTCTGGGCGCGACTGCTCGCGGCCGCGAAACAGAATCATGGCCTTCACCTTGTCGCCGGCCGCGAGGAAGTTCTCTGCGTGCTTGCGCTTGGTCTCGTAGTCGTGCGTATCGATCTTCAACCTGAAACGCACCTCCTTGAGAATGGTGTTCGCCTGGTTGCGGCGGGCCTCTTTGGCCTTGCGGTCTTCTTCGTATTTGAACTTGCCGTAGTCCATGATCTTGGCGACCGGCGGCTTTGAGTTTGGGGCGACTTCGACCAGATCCAGATCGGCTTCGCGCGCCATGCGCAGAGCGTCTTCGATGCGGACGACTCCGATCTGCTCGCCGAGGGGGCCAACAAGTCGGACCTCCGCAACGCGGATTCGGTCATTTGTGCGTGGGTCGCTGATGCGAGTCTTCTTTCGTCATGCTTCTTGTGGCCACGCCTCACGGCGTAGCCGCGTGACAACACTGCAACGACGGATGTCGCGCAGCGACGAAAGACAAAACTCAATGCACCCGATATTTCTACCTACACGCGCAATCACTCACACGATTCGGCGGGGTGTACTTACCCGGTAACCTTTGTCTTGCGCAAGCAAGCGGTTGACGGGTGGGAGAATCTCCACTTTCGTACCGGGGCAAGCCCCGGAGCCTGCATAAGAATAGCAGAAGGCCGCGAATATGACGAAAGGCCTCCATGACTGACTACAGCTACGCCGACGGCGACGCGCGGGACATCGCCGAGGTGCCCGCGGTCGAGGTGATCACCACGGTCGCGGTTCACCTCATGAGCGCCGCCGCCGTCAAGCTTGGACTGTCGGATGGGCCCTCCGCTGAGTCGGACATCGACCTCGACGAGGCCCGCAAACTCATCACCGTGCTCGCCGGCTTCATCACCGCGGCCGCCCCAGAAATCGGCGACCACCACGCTCGACCGCTGCGCGATGGACTTCGCTCGCTGCAGCTCGCGTTTCGAGAGGGCTCAGCGATACCCGACGCCATCGGTGCGGGGCCGGGCGAGAAATTCACCGGGCCGGTGAACTAGACGCCCCAGCGGGTCGAGCCTGTCGAGACCCAGCGGGTCTAGCCTGTCGAGACCCAGCGGGTCGAGCCTGTCGAGACCCCCACAACGAGCGCCCATCCACAGTGCATCGCGCAAGGCCCCCGCCCACACAGATTGCGTTAGCGTCCCAAGATGGCTTTCGTCTACATCCTCGAATGTGGCGACGGACGTTACTACGTCGGCAGCACCCGAAATCTCGACAGCCGAATGGAGCAGCATCACCTTGGCGTCGGCGGTGAGTACACCTCAAAGCGACAACCCGTGAAGCTCGTCTTCTTCGAAGAGACCACTCGAATCGATGAGGCGTGGGAGCGCGAGAAGCAAATCCAAGGCTGGGGACGGGCGAAGCGTAAAGCCTTGATCGAGGGGCGAATGGAGGATCTGCCACGGCTCAGTCGCTCGCGTGGGCATTCTCGGCTCTTCTAGGGGGCAGGGGTCTCGACAGGCTCGACCCGCTCAGGCGAGGCGGACAACCAGCGAGTCGACGCGCGCCGCGATCGTCTCGTGCGCAGACCAGCGCGCACTCAACCGCGCGAGCAGCGCGTCGAGAGCCTCACGATCAAGGCCAGGGACGAGTGTGAGCACCACGATCAACTCTGGCCCTGCCAACCGCGAGTCGACGTCACCCGCCGCCAACTCGACCGAGCGCACTGCCGACTCCCCCGCCGCACACTCGGCGAACGCGTCGAGCACCGACTCATCGAGGTACGAGGGACTCCACGGTTGGCCATTCGCAATTGCCCACAGAGCCGGGCGCCGCACGACGAACTCGGTGTCACTGCGCGGATCCAGAACCACCAGGTCGGTCTGCTCGCTCGCGGCCGCTACCGCGACGCGAACCGCCTGCGCCGGCACCGGCCGCGCCGCCGGGTTCCACGCCCGCATTGCCTCGACGGATGTGAACGCCGGCAGCACCGTGCGCCCATCCGGCCCGAGAACCGTCACAATCGCGAGCTCCTGCGTCTTGTCGACCAACTGCCCGCGCTCGTTCTCGCCTGCCTCACCGAGGTGCGCAACCAGTGGAACCAACAGCCGCGCGCCGCGCAGCGAGCGGACCACATCCGCCTCGCCGGCGGAGCCGGAGCGAAACGAGCGAATCGCGGTGATCAGGCCTGCGTCGGCACTGCCGTCATCATCCGCGGAGGTGTTCGGCTCGAAGTGCCGACCAGCCCACGGCTGACCGGCAGAGTCCGCTGCGTTCAGCTCAGCGCCCTGCGACATCCAGCGCCTCGACCAGCGTGAACGCCTTCGTGTACAGCGCCTTGCCGACGATCGCTCCCTCGATGCCGTCGGCGACATGGGCGCGCAGCGCCGCAATGTCATCGAGCGACGAGATGCCGCCGCTCGCAATCACCGGCTTATCGGTGCGCGCCGCGACCTGCAGCAACAACTCGACGTTCGGACCCGTCAGCATGCCGTCTTTTGTCACGTCGGTCACGACGTACCTGCTGCATCCGGCGCGCTCCAGGCGGTCGAGCACCTCCCAGAGGTCGCCGCCCTCCTTGGTCCAGCCGCGGGCCGCAAGGGTGGTGCCGCGCACATCCAGACCGACGGCGATCGCGTCACCGAACTTTCCGATCACCTCGGCCGCCCACTCGGGGTTCTCGAGCGCGGCGGTTCCGAGGTTGACCCGCCTGCAGCCGGTCGCCAGCGCCGCCTCAAGGCTCGCGTCGTCGCGAATGCCGCCGGAGAGCTCGATGTGCACCGTGCTCGGGGTCTTGCTGATCACATCCCGAATCAGCTCGTAGTTGTTGCCCCGGCCGAACGCGGCGTCAAGGTCGACGAGGTGGATCCACTCCGCGCCCTGCTCGATCCACTCGCGCGCCGCATCGATCGGCGCGCCAAAGCTCGTCTCTGTGCCCGCCTCGCCTTGCGTCAGGCGAACCGCCTGACCATCGGCGACGTCGACTGCAGGCAGCAGGGTGAGGGCGGGGGTCGTCATCGTGGTACTCGTTCTCTCGGGTTACAGCGTCTGCAGCCAGTTAGTCAGCAGGCGGATGCCGGGCTCGCCCGACTTCTCTGGGTGAAATTGGGTAGCCGACAGCGGTCCATTCTCGACCGCGGCGATGAACCGCGAACCGTGCTCTGACCAGGTGACTTTCGGCGCGGGTAACGGCGGCAGCGGATCCAGATCCCACGACTGCGCGGCATACGAGTGCACGAAGTAGAAGCGCTCATTCTCGATTCCAGCGAAAAGTTGCGAGCCCGCCGCAGCATCCACGGTATTCCAACCCATGTGCGGCAAAATCGGCGCGTCGAGCTGGGTGATGGTGCCAGGCCACTCGCCGAGGCCGTCTGACTCGTTTCCGCGCTCCACGCCGTGCTCGAACAACACTTGCATGCCGACGCAGATTCCGAGCACCGGCCTCTTGGCGATCAGGCGCTTCTCGATGAGCGAGCCACCGTTGACAGCGTTGAGCTGGGTGATGACGGCCTCGAACGCGCCCACGCCGGGCACTAGCAGACCGTCGGCCGCGGCGACGCGATCACGGTCGGCGGTGAGCTCGACGCGGGCGCCGGCAACCTCGAGGGCTTTCGCCGCCGAGTGAACGTTGCCAGAGCCGTAGTCGAGAACGACGACGGTTGGGGAGCTCACCCTACAGCGCACCCTTCGTCGACGGCACTCCGCTGACCTTCTCGTCACGAGCAACCGCGAACCGGAACGCGCGCGCGAAGGCCTTGAACTCTGCCTCGGCAATGTGGTGCGGATCGCGCCCACAGAGAACCGTCACGTGCGCGGTGATTGCGGCGTTGAAGGTGATCGCCTCGAAGACGTGGCGCACCATCGAGCCGGTGAAGTGCCCACCGATGAGGTGAAACTCAAACCCGGCAGGCTCGCCAGAGTGCACGAGAAAGGGGCGACCCGAAATATCCACGACTGCCTGCACGAGTGCCTCATCGAGCGGTACGAGTGCATCACCAAACCGCGAGATGCCGCTCTTGTCGCCGAGCGCCTGCCTGATCGCCGTGCCGAGCACGATGCCGACATCTTCGACCGTGTGGTGCACGTCGATCTCTGTATCGCCATTGGCGGCCACGGTCAGATCGACGAGCGAGTGCTTGGAGAAGGCCGTGAGCAGGTGGTCGAAGAACGGGACGGAGGTGGCGATCGTCGAGGTTCCTGTTCCATCCAGATTGATCGAGAGGTCGATGCTCGACTCGCTCGT
>JANONY010000097.1:0-3168 GCA_031421055.1 Actinomycetes bacterium
TGCCATGGAACGGGAGGCGCGCGTGAACATCGTGTTGGATGCGATCCTGTTCATTCTCGACCCCGCCAACTGGCCGGGCGCGAACGGCATCGCCGAGCGCCTCTGGCAGCACCTGGCCTACACCGGCCTCAGCGTAGGCATCGCGCTCATAATCGCGGTGCCACTCGGCTTGGTGATCGGCCACACGGGGCGCGGACGCCGCATCGTGGTCGTCACGACCAACGCCGCCAGAGCCCTGCCTACATTTGGGCTGCTGCTTTTTCTTGTACTCGTCTTCGGCCTCGGCCTTTGGCCGCTCATTGTCGTGCTCGTAGTCATGGCCGTGCCGCCGATCCTTGCTGGCGTCTACGCGGGCGTCGAGTCCGTCGATCGAGCTACGGTCGGTGCCGCGCGCGCAATCGGCATGACCGAACTGCAGATCGTCGCACGGGTCGAAGTGCCTCTCGCCCTCCCGCTCTTTGTCGGCGGGCTCCGCTCTGCGGTGCTGCAGGTCATCGCGACCGCCACCATCGCCGGCTACGTCGCTGGTGGTGCGCTCGGTCGATACCTCATCGAGGGGCTCGCGGTTCGCGACTACGCCCGCACGATTGTGGGCGCGCTGCTCGTCACGGCGCTCGCTCTGCTCGCCGAAGCGATCCTCGCGATCGCCCAAAGACTTGCCGTTCCGCGCGGGGTGCCCCGCGGAACGGCCCGTTTCACCCGTAAGACCCTCGCGCGGCCATCCGGGCCGTCCGGGAACGGGGCACCCGTCACGAAAGGAATATCGGCATGACATCACGCAGCAGTCATCACCACCGCATCGCGCTTGGCGCCCTCGCGCTCGGCGTCACCACCATCCTCGCCGGCTGCACCGCGGCCGACCCTCTCGCCGGAGGCGGCGAGTCGGCCGACCCAACGAGCATCACGGTTGGCTCGCAGGGCTTCCCAGAGAGCGACGTTCTCGGCCAGATTTACGGCCAGCTGCTCGAAGCGAACGGCTACCAGGTTGACTACGAGATCGTGGGGGCGCGCGAAGCGTTCATGACGGCGCTTGGAGACGGATCCATCGACCTCATCGCCGACTACTCAGGCAACCTCCTCGCCTTCGCCGACCCGACCGCCACGGCGACGTCGAGTGACGACGTCGAGGCGGCGCTACCCGCGGCTCTGGAGCCACTCGGACTTGCGGTAGCCGCGGCCGCCCCGGCCGAGGACTCCGACGCGCTCGTGGTCACACCGGAATTCGCCGCGGCGAACGACCTGACCGTGATCGGCGACCTCGCTGCGCTGTCTGGCTCGATCACACTCGGTGCCAACACCGAATTCGACTCTCGCTGGGCCGAGCAACTCGCCTCGGTCTACAACGTGAGCTATACGTTCAAGGCGATCGACGACTTCGGTGGGCCGGCAACGCTCGAAGACCTACTCAAGGGCAACATCCAGGTCGCCGACATCTACACCACGACGCCGTCAATCAAGCAGAACGACCTCGTCGTGCTGGAGGACGACCTCAACCTGTTCGCGGCGCAGAACATCATTCCGCTGCTCAACGCGGAGGTGCTCAGCGACGAGTTGATTGCCCTGCTCGACGAGGTCTCGGCGAAGCTCACCACCGAGGAACTGCTGAACCTCAACGAGATCAGCGCGGGCGACGACAAGCCTGCGGCGGCGGACGTCGCTCGTGAGTGGCTTCAGTCGAACGGCTTCCTCGGCTAGTTAGCGATCCTCAATATCGGCGGATGGGTGTGGGTGGTTGTCGAACCGCCCGCGCCCATCCCTAGTCGCCCTTCGCGCCCGCGTCGGTCGCGCTGACATCTACGACGGAAAAATTCTTGTGGCTGCGGCTCGCCGTAGGGCCGCGCTGGCCTTGGTAATGCGAGCCGTATTGGCTCGAGCCGTAGGGGTGCTCCGCCGGGCTCGACAGCCGGATAAAGCACAGTTGGCCGATCTTCATTCCTGGCCAGAGCTTGATCGGCAGCGTCGCGACGTTGCTCAGCTCAAGCGTCACGTGGCCGCTGAAACCCGGGTCAACGAAGCCGGCAGTGGAGTGCGTCAGTAGTCCGAGACGGCCGAGCGAACTCTTGCCCTCGAGGCGAGCCGCGATGTCGTCGGGCAGCGTCACCAGCTCGTAGGTTGAGCCGAGCACGAATTCGCCCGGGTGCAGAATGAATGGCTCGTCTGGCCCAACCTCGAGCAAACGAGTGAGCTCTGGTTGGTCCTGCGACGGATCGATAAACGGGTACTTGTGGTTGTCGAATAGCCGGAAGAAGCGGTCGATTCGCACGTCAATACTCGAGGGCTGCACCATTCCGAGGTCGAGTGGTTCGAGGCCAATGCGGCCCGCTTCGATCTCGAGCTTGATGTCGCGGTCTGAGAGCAGCATGCGATCAGGATACTAAGGTGGACGAGTGCGATTGTGCGCAAGCGGATGTAGTTCAATGGCAGAACTTCAGCTTCCCAAGCTGATAGCGCGGGTTCGATTCCCGTCATCCGCTCATTGAAGGATGGTCACCGACCAACCTTTTTCTTGCCCTCTGCCGGGGGGAGCGCGCGCGGTCCGCGTGCTTCTCTCAGCCCGAACAGAGGGTTTTGAGAACGCCGAATGGGCCCGGCTCATCGTGAGCCGCGTCTGCGAGCAGTTTTGGCGAGTCTCGTTGACCCGTTGTTGAGGGCGGTCGCCAGCGCTGGAATCTCGCCGACGTTACTCACTCACGAGTAGCGCGCCTACTCGTTCGGAGAAACCCATGACAGCCGCATTGCCCGCTCCCTCCACCTCGGTTCCCGGCAAGACCCTCGGCATTGTCGGTGTCGTCCTGGCCTTCCTCGCCCCGCCCCTCGGCCTCATCCTCAGCATCGTCGCCAAGGTGCAGTCGAAGGGCGCGGGCGTGAAGAACACGCCAGCCACCGCAGGAATCGTGCTGAGCATCCTCTTCATCGTCGGCTTCATCGTCGTGATGGTGACCGTCGGCTGCACGCTGTTCTCGCAGTGTGCATCCTACGGACCTGGTGTGCACGAGCTCGACAACGGTACGATCCTCACCTGCGGCTAGGCCCATTTGGTGCAAAGCGCCCCGCCCGTTGGTTGATCTCACTACCTGCGGGAGGGGTGATGTGCCGCCTCAACTAAAAGCCTCC
The DNA here is from genome assembly GCA_031421055.1 of Actinomycetes bacterium. Lineage (GTDB taxonomy): Bacteria > Actinomycetota > Actinomycetes > Actinomycetales > Microbacteriaceae > Conyzicola. The sequence continues at coordinate 3,115 of JANONY010000097.1, forward strand.
TTGAGGTTCATTGGTTGAAAGCTGGTTGAACCACAGCGCTCTTCTCGGCCAGGG
>JANONY010000098.1:0-4475 GCA_031421055.1 Actinomycetes bacterium
CGACATTTCCGTGCCATCCCTCGCCGATCCAGCCGAGGTCGAACGGCAGGCAGCGGTCGACGCCCTTAGCATCATCGATACTCCCCGTGAGAATCGCTTTGACGTGATCGTTCGCTTGGCACGCCAGCTCTACGGGGCAGAGTCCGCGGCATTCACCGTGCTCGACCGAGATCGGGTGTGGCACAAGTCGCGCGCGGGAACCGACGTTGATGAGGCCCCGCGAACGGTCTCATTTTGCTCAGTCGCGATCAAGGGGCAGGGTTCCATGATTATGGGGGATGCGAGAGCTGACGGCCGTTTCGCCGACAACCCTTCCGTTATGGGCGACCCGGGAGTTCGCTTCTATGCCGGGTACCCGGTGATGACCCCGAGCGGGCAACAGGTCGGAACGATTTGCGTTTGGGACACTAAAGCTCGCGAGGTTGGCGACCTCGACGACTCGAAGCTCAAGCAACTCGCTCACCTCATTGAGTCCGAGCTTCGAGTCGACCCTTTTCGCGCCGAAGAGTAGCGGCACGACTCGCGCCATCGGCAACTAAATGGATTGACTGTAGCCGAAGAACTCATGGTCGTTGTTGTAGCCGCCTTCTCCGCCGCCGATTTCTGCGAAGTGCTCGACAAATTCGATGCCTTTGATCCATTTGACGTGTTTGAAACCGAGTTGCACCTCGTTGCGAAGTCTTACCGGCGCGCCATGGCCATAGGGCAAAGGGTCATTGTTCATCTCGTAGGCGAGCATGGTGAGGGAGTAGCTCATCTGTTCGATCGGCTGAGCGTCGTAGTAGATGCCCTCATCGGATCCTTCGGCGAATGAGTAGAAGATGACCCACTTCGCCTCCGGTTTCGGTTTGACGAGATCGACGATGCTCTGCATCGATACGCCTCCCCATTTGGCGACACCCGACCAGCCTTGGATGCAGAAGTGCTGAGTGATCTGCTCGTGGTGCGGCATGTTCCGTATCTGCACGAGGTCAAGCTCGACGGGATTGTTGACGAGACCGGAGATCCGGAGGCGATAGTCGGCGAAGTTGCTCTCGTAGTGGTCTCTGTACTCCTGTGTTTCCGGGTATTTGCCGTTGTGCCACAGGTAGGGGGAGATGTCTTTTTCGGTGTACTGGCCGGGTTTGGAGTCGAGGTGCTCGAAAAGTCGCTGCACTGGTCCGACCAGCGCGTAGCCGATGCGTTGCACCATTCGCGGGTGTCGGTAGGTGAAAGGTGTTGCCGCTACCCAGACGACGGTCATGACAGCAAGCGAGGCTGCGAAGATCCAGAATCCAACCCAGTCTGACGACTGTCGGTTGGCATACATCTGATTGAGGTTTCGTAACGCCTCTGTTGTGAACACCAGGGCAATGTGGATCACGATGAACAGCAGGAACCAGAGCAGTACAAGGAAGTGCAAGGAGCGTGCAACCTGGATGCTGAAGACCTTGCTGATCCAGCGGAATTTTGTCGACAGCGCTGGCGACATACCAAGGCCAGTGATGAAAGCCATCGGGGCGGCAATGAAGACGGTAATGAAGTAGGCGATCAGCTGCAGGCTGTTGTATGCCACCCAAGATTTGTCGGTTGGCCAGTCGAGCGATGCGTACTGCACGAGAACGGATAGGGCGTGGGGCGCGACATCCCAGCTGGTGGGGACAAGGCGCAGCCAGTGTCCGGTGGCGAAGAGCAAGACGTAGAAGATGAGGCCGTTCAGCAGCCACAGCGAGTTGATGCCAAGGTGCCACCACCGCGCGAGACCGATCGAGTGGCGCCGGCCGGGGAGTCCCACCCCGTCAGGAAGCGTGATCGAATCTTGCTTCGCCGTGTACAGCGGGTCGGAGGGAACCGGTTTCTGTGCACGAAACCAGTCTCTGCCTGGAGTGGAATGCCGGGTCCAATACAGTCGCGGGTGGTCGGCAAGAATCGCGAGGCCAGAGCGAATGATTGGGATCATCAAGAGCCCATTGAAGAAATGCTGCCACCCAACCCATGCCGGAAAGCCGGGGTCAAGCCCCTCGGGAACAACAGTGCCGGGATAGCTCTCAATGAACTGTTCGACCGGGGCGATTTCACGAATGCCCTTGGCTATCGCGATTGCCACGATGAGCAGTAAGACGCCGATGGGTATCAGCCAGAGCAGGTTGAACCACTTGGTGCGACCGATTCGAATACGAGGGGCGACTCCGTATTGTGCCGGCAATCCTCCGGCCCACGTGCCATCGACGACATCGTGCCTTCTCTGATCAAGCTGGTGTCGAAAGCTGGCCATGGTCTCTGGGGTGATGTTCGACTCGGCTGGGGCTGGGAGATCCTCAGGCGTCGGACGGCTAGCTTTGCGCACATTGCTCCTTCAACTGAAGTCATTGCAGCTTCGTTGTTGCTTCGCTTTTCGAACTTTCCCTTACCTCGGAGCTACCGCTCAGCCGCGGTGCCCAACTCTGTTCGACCAGCGTAGTCGCAGGTCCCTCACTGCCACCAGCCGTGGTGTTGACCCTTGGAATGTTGGCGACAATGTGAAAGGGTCAACTGGTCATCGTGCGCGTTTGGCCGTAAGGTCGCCGCCGACCGGGCACTCGGTGCCCGTGCTTTGGGTCTGTGGATAACTAGGTAGTGCCAAACGACAAGGTTTTCATGCTGACACCACGCACGACTTCTGAAATAGGTACGAGAGTTGCCGCGCGAATGCTCATCGTGGCTGCTGTCGGCTATGCCCTCAATTTTTGGGCTTGGGCCCTTCTCAGCCCGCTCGGCCCCCTGTATAGAGAGCTGCTCGAACTCTCAAGCAACCAACAGGCCCTGCTCGTTGCGATCCCCGTGCTCGTCGGTGCACTTGGCCGGATCCCGGTCGGAGCACTGACCGATCGTTTCGGTGGCCGAATAATGTTTCCGATGATCTCGGCTGCGACGATTGTGCCGGTGCTATTTCTCGGAGCCTTCGGGCAAACCTCCTACGCGGCTCTTATTGTCGGCGCGTTCTTTCTTGGTATCGCCGGCACGATATTCGCTGTGGGAGTACCGTTCGTCAACTCGTGGTTTCCGCCTCAGAAGCGGGGAACAGCCCTGGGGCTCTACGGAATAGGTATGGGCGGAACCGCTGTTGCCGCGCTGACCACCGTCCCCTTGTTCAACAACGTGGGCAACAGCTCGCCTTTCGTGATCACTTCGATCGCGCTAACCATCTACGCAGCCGTCTCCTGGCTGCTGCTCCGTGACGCTCCGGATCGTGCGATTCCGGCCAGTTCCCTGATTAGCCGACTCATAACGACGGCACGTACGGCCGTTACCTGGCAAGCCTCCCTCTTATATGCCTTGAGTTTTGGCGGGTACGTAGCTTTCTCCATCTTCTTGCCGACCTACCTTCAAAACGCGTATGGGCTCGAGCTGGCCGCCGCCTCGAATCGCATGGCGGGCTTCGTGATAGTCGCTGTTGTTTGCCGCCCGCTTGGAGGATTTCTCTCTGACAAAATCAGCTCGATCGTTGTGCTTGCGGCCACCTATGCGACTATCGCCGTCGCCGCCCTTGGCTTGTCGTTGACCCCCCAAACGGCTGAGCACGGGTCGATCCCGCTCATCGCAACGGTGTGTTTTCTCACTATGGCTGCGGCGCTGGGCGCTGGTTCTGGCGCTGTGTTCGCACTAATAACAGAACTGGTGTCGGCAGACAGAATCGGCTCGACCACCGGGTTCGTCGGCGCCGCCGGTGGCCTCGGCGGGTTCGTTCCGCCGCTGTTGCTCAGTGCCCTATTTGAAGGCACTGGCAGCTACACCCTTGGGTTGATTCTCCTTGCCCTCACCTCGGTACTGTGCCTTTTCGTGACGCTGACAGTGACGCGACGATCGCGAAACGTGCATCGAGCTCACACTGTGCATTCCCAGCCCTGAAGAGCAGCGGCGAGCGACTTTGCGCCTTCCCCTCTTTGTGCTGTGGGTCAGGGCCGCTTCGCAACGGTGAGGAGAACGGCTGCATCCTCCTCCGCCTCCAAGCTGTGACGAGCGTCCGGGACAATGAGAAGGTCTCCCGCGCGCGCCTGCCAAGAATGATCCCCCACCCGCAGCCGCACTCGTCCCTGAAGCACGTAGATGGTGGCCTCGCCGGGGTTCTCATGCTCGCCCAACACGGTGCCGAGTGTCATGCCAATGACGGTCTGACGAAGCACCTTCTCGTGACCGCCGTAGACAGTGTCGGCAGCGCGACCGCTGGCCACGGTGGTCGCCGCTTTGAGTTGTTGGCGGGCGAGAGCCTCAATCGAGATCTTCTGCATGCCCACAGCGTAACGACCCTTGTGCCGTTACCAGGGTCGCGTCGAGCACGGCCGCGACCGAGGGGCGGGAGCGAAGAGTCAACGTTTCATGCATGGAGTGGGTTGTCCCCGTGGATGCGGCATTGCGCCCCGGCGTCACCAAACTCGTGTGGGTGGAGACCCCGGCTATCCCCCTCTGGACCATCACCGACATCGCCGCGACCGCCGAACTCGTGCACGCCGCCGGAG
>JANONY010000099.1:0-2344 GCA_031421055.1 Actinomycetes bacterium
GGGCCATCTCATCCGGAGCATCGATCGCGGCGTTGATGACCGCGAGAATGGCCGTGCGCGCCTCTTTCGCCTGCTTGAGCGCAGCGTCGAGCACGCTCGACGGGAGCCCAGCAAGCTTCGTGTCGAGCTGAATCGCGGTGACGAACTCTGCGGTGCCGGCAACTTTGAAGTCCATGTCGCCGAGAGCGTCTTCTGCACCGAGGATGTCGGTCAGAGCCGCATAGCGCGTCTCGCCGTCTACCTCGTCAGAGATGAGTCCCATCGCGATTCCGGCAACCGGGGCACGCAGCGGAACACCCGCGTTGAGCAACGAGTTGTCTGGCGCAGTTAGCGGCCGCGGCGCATCTGCACGACTCGTGAGACGAACTCTCTCGGTCTCATGATCGCTATGCGGTTGTGCCAGGGGCTCAGCGAGGTCAGGTCGGTGTCGTTGCTGACAACGATGGTCGCCTCGACAGCGATCGCGAGATCCAGGATGAGATTGTCTTCGTGGTCGGCGACGTCGAATGCCTTTCGTGGCGGGTCGATCACGGCGCCGCCAGATGTATCGACGATCTCGAGCACCGCGGCGACGATGCTCGCAGCCCGAGCTGGCTGCACTCCGTAGTCGTCGACGAGCACCCGGGCGAGGTTCTCCATTACGTGGGGCGAGCTGTAGAGCGAGAACTCGTCTGCGTCGAACGCGATCGATAGAGCATCAGCGTCCGGGCTGCTCGTGGTCGGCGGCACCTGGGCGATGAAGGGCCACTCAGCGTCCGGGCCGACGAACGCACTAACCAGAACGTTGATGTCGTAAACGACAGCGGGCTTAGGCTTGGGCACGCTCGGCCAGGACGGCGCGCACGCGCTCTGTGACCTCCTCGGCCGACACGACCCGTCCGCCGAGGTCCTCGCGAACCCCGGCCTGCAGAGCGCGCATACGTTCGGCGAACATCTCGTGCCGCATGCGCTTCATCGCGGCCCGCAGGAACTCGCTGCGATTGCCCTGCCCAAAGTGAACGACCAGCTGCTCGAGCAGGGGAGCATCCTCCTCCGCTACTGCGAACCCGATTGACTTGGCACCCATGATTGCTCCATTCACAATGCATTTGCAATGCTACTACATCGGACAAGAGGGTCGTTATGGGACCGTCGGCATCCCAATATCCGAACACGCAACCGCGCGACATCTCGTGCTTCGCAGATAGGCGGGCGACCCCGGGGTCAGTGGTTGGCGAGCTCGGAGGCGAATATGACCGCCGCGCGTCGCAGCGTCTCGTTATCTTGCCGCTCCTGCGCGCGCTGGGCATCGCGTTCTGCGGCGTCGCGGAACAGGGCGGTAGCTCACCGCAGCCGACTGCGCAGCGCCGCCTCGACCTCTTCCCACGGCTTGCCGGTCAAGGGTTCGGCGTTGGCCGCAGCCAGTCGTTGATCGATAAGCGCAGCTTCGGCAGGCGTCACGGGGAGGTCATCGGCGTCGATCGACGCCCAGAGCTCATTGATCAACTCAACCCGCTCGGCGACATCGAGTTGCCTCGCCCTTGGAGAGGAGAACCTGATCGAGCATGGACACATCAAACTTACGGGCACCGACAACAGCCTCCGGCGGGAAGACGCGAGACACGGAAGCACAAAGCCCCACCCCGCGAACGGGATGGGGCTCGTGTCTTGCCCAGCAGCTGGCGAGAGCTCTGGGTAGAGCGCGCTTAGCCCTCGGCCGGACCCTCAGGACCGTCACTGGCTGCAACGCTTGACTCGGTGTCGGCCGGGTCGGCGTCGTCGGTCACCGGGGCGAGCGAGAGCTTTCCGCGGTCGTCGATCTTGGTGATTTCGACCTGGATCTTCTGGCCGATCGAGAGAACGTCTTCGACATTCTCCACGCGCTTTCCACCGGCGAGCTTGCGCACCTCAGAAACGTGCAGCAGGCCGTCTTTGCCCGGCGTGAGCGAGACGAACGCACCGAAGGTCGCGAGCTTGACGACGGTTCCGAGGAACCGCTCGCCCACCTCTGGATTGAGCGGGTTCGCAATCGCGTTGACGGCGGCACGAGCCGCCTCGGCCGATGGTCCATCGACAGCGCCGATGTACACGGTGCCGTCGTCTTCGATCGAGATGTCGGCTCCGGTGTCATCCTGAATCTGGTTGATCGTCTTGCCCTTCGGGCCGATCAGCTCGCCGATCTTGTCAATCGGAATCTGTACGGAGATCACGCGAGGAGCGGTCGGGGCCATCTCATCCGGAGCATCGATCGCGGCGTTGATGACCGCGAGAATGGCCGTGCGCGCCTCTTTCGCCTGCTTGAGCGCAGCGTCGAGCACGCTCGACGGGAGCCCAGCAAGCTTCGTGTCGAGCTGAATCGCGGTGA
>JANONY010000100.1:0-12358 GCA_031421055.1 Actinomycetes bacterium
GCGCTCACTGCCTAGGCTCGATGCATGACAACTCTCCCCGCCGAGTCGAGCAGTACCGCCGAATCGAGCAGCGCCGCCGAACCACGCATCACGGCCAAACCACGCATCACGGTTGAGCGCGATGGCCACGTGCTTCTCATCGGGTTCAATCGGGCGGACAAACGCAACGCCGCCGATTTTCAGTTGCTGAAGGAGCTATCGGCCGCCTACGGGCTCCTCGAGAACGACCACGAGGTGCGCGTTGGCTTCGTCTTTGCGCACGGCGAGCACTTCACCGGCGGCCTTGATCTCGCCGACGTCGGCCCTCGCATCGGCGCTGACGGCCTCAACATTAGTGCCGACGGTGGAATCAACCCGTGGCAGGTCGCCGGGCAGCAGTTGAGCAAACCAGTAGTGATCGCGGTGCAGGGCACCTGTCTCACTCTCGGCATCGAGCTGATACTCGCCTGCGACATTGCGATTGCGGCAGAGTCGACGACGTTCGGGCAGATTGAGGTGGCCCGCGGCATCCTGCCGTTTGGCGGCGCTACGATCCGTTTTCCTCGGGCGGTCGGATGGGGCAACGCCATGCGCTACATCCTCACCGGCGACACCTTCGGTGCCGCAGAGGCGCACCGCATCGGTCTCGTGCAAGAGGTCGTGCCCGATGGAACTCAGTACAGTCGGGGTCTCGAGCTTGCGCAGCGCATCGCGGCGCAAGCACCGCTCGCCGTGCAGGCGGCGCTCGCCAACGCTCGACTCGCGGTGCGCGCCGGAGACGAGGCTGCCGAAAACGCGCTGCAGCCCGAACTGGTGCGGCTAGCCGCGAGCGAAGACGCGGCGATCGGCATGCGGGCGTTCATGACCAGAACGCCAGCACAGTTCGTCGGCCGCTAGCTGTTTGGCAGCACGCTCGCGTAGACACCGAGCAGCGCAGCCGCCGAGGCAGCCCAGCTGAAATCGCGCGCGTAGGCGCGTGCCGACGCAGAGAGCTCACCAAGCAGAATCGGGTCGTCGAGCAGCGCGGTCACCGCGCGCGCCCACTCGGCTGGGTCTCTCGAGGCGAGCACGACTCCAGACACTCCCTCTTCGACAACGCCGGTGCGGGCGAGCGCGAGGCCGGCCAGTACGGGTGTGCCGCTCGCAGCTGACTCAAGCGCGGCCAGGCCGGAGGTTTCTGACTGGCTTGGTGCGAGCGTGAGCGCCGCGGCCGCAAGCAAGTCGGCCAACTCCTCTCGGCTGAGAGCCCCGGTGAAGACAATGTCGCTGCCTGCTGCCTCGTGCAGAGCCTCCGCATGCCGCTCCGCGCCGCGCATAGGCTCGCCGGCGATCACGAGCACGGGTCGCTCGCCCGCGATCGCGGCGATTGCCTGCACGGCCAACTCTTGACCGTTATGCGGGTGCACGCGACCAACCACGACAACGATGGGGCGCTCGGCCGCGATCCCGAGCTGGCCGCGAACCACCCCCTCGCTAATGGCGCGCGCCGGGGTAAAGACTTCTGTGTCGACCCCGGGAGGAACCACCCACACCTTGCCGGCGGTCGCGCCGACGCTGTCGAGTAGCGAACTGACTTCTGCTGCCGAGGCCGCTATGACGGCGTCTGCTTGTTGCGCTAGGTAGGTTTCTGAGCGAAGCCGCAGGGGCGGTTGCGTCGGCTGGCCCGCTGCACGACTGCGATTCTTCATCGCTGCAAGCGAATGAAAACTCTGCACAAACGGCAGCCCAAGCTCGAGAGCGACTGGCAGCGCGGCAATGCCGCTGCGCCAGTGATGGGCGTGCACGAGGTCGTAGCCCTGGTTGGTGCGGGCACGCGCCGCAACTCCCTCGCCGAACTCATCGGTCACTTCGGCCAAGCGGTCAGCGCCGATGCGCCCCCGCCCGCCCGCGGCGATCTCGAACAGACGCACACCTGGCGCAAGGACCGTCGTGCCAGGCGCACCAACCGCGCGCGCGAGCAGATCGACCTCGACGTCGTTCTTGGCGAGTTCGAACGCGGTGTTGAGCGCCGAGGCGTTGAGCCCGCCAGCGTCTGGCGTGCCAGGCGCAGCCGTCAGAGACGCGTGCATGACCACCATCGCGATGCGGCGGGGTGCAGACATGTTGCCACTGTATTCTGCGATTCATGGCAACACCCGTACGCCCGCTCCACCCGTCGGCGATCGAACGGGGCATGCACACGTGGGCGCGTGCGACCGTGCGCACGCCCGGCATGCGGCGACTTCTGCTCAGCCCCGTCATTGCGCGCCCCGGCTACTGGTTTGCCACGTTCGCCGGGCTGCTGTGGGCCGGCATCCTCTCGGGTTTTCGCATTCATCGCGAGGGTGGGGTGATCGTCGCGCCACACATGCCGCGCTGGTCGTTTGGCCGCGGCGGTACTACGATCGGCGCCGTGTTTCTCACGCGTGGGCCGTCCACAGCCTCCGTGCTCGAACACGAGGCGGTGCATCGCGCGCAGTGGCGGCGCTACGGGCTCGCAATGATTCCGCTGTACGTCGCTGCCGGGGTTGAGGCGAAAACGAACCGCTTTGAGGTCGAGGCCGGTTTAGTCAAGGGAGGATACCGATGAAGACCATCGTCATTACGGGGGCGAGCAGCGGCATTGGTGCCTGCGCGGCAGCACAACTCGCCTCGTTCGGGCACCGAATCGCGGTGGTCGGCCGAAACCACGAGCGCACCGACGCCGTCGCGACCGCTGTCGGAGGCACGCCGTTTTACGCGGACTATGACCGACTCGACGACGTACGCGAACTTGCTGCACGCTTGCTGGCCGAGTACCGCGACATCGACGTTCTCATCAACAACGCGGGAGGACTCGTCTCACCGCGCGCGCTCAGCGCCGACGGCAACGAGCGCACCTTTCAACACAACCACCTCGCGCCGTTTCTGCTCACCGCGCTGTTGCGTGAACGACTCGAAGTCTCGCGCGGGCGAGTGATCGGGGTCGCGAGCTTTGCGAACCGCTCAGGGCACGTCAGGCTCGACGATCTGCAGTGGCAAAGCCGTCCGTGGTTTGGCGGGTGGCGGGCCTATGGCACGAGCAAGCTCGAGACGATCATGTTTGCGCGGGAGCTCGCCCGCCGGTCGAGTCTCGACTCGTACGCTGTGCATCCCGGGTATGTGGCGACAGCATTTGGACGCGACTCGCCGCTCGTCAGACTTTCGACACGGATGCGTGAGGACGGCTTCGGAATTAGCGCGTCGGAGGGGGCGCTTCCGCTCGTGCGACTCGCCACCGACGACGAGATTCCTGGTGAGAATGGGGGCTACTTTGACCGGCTCAGAGCACACGGCCGCACCGCCCGCCAGGCGAACGACGCAGAGCTTGCCGCCGCGCTGTGGGAGAGATCAAGTGAATTGCTCGCTATGTAAGCAAAACTCCGCTACAGTGAGCGTGATAACTCCCGCCCGCCACACCCCCTGGAGTTCCGATGACATCCTTGTATCGCCTCACGGCCACCGCCCTCCTCGGCGGAGCGTTGCTGCTCAGTACCGGCGGCTGCTTTTTGTTGCCACCCACCAGCGCAGCGCCTTCGAGTTCGCCCACCGAGGCGAGCCCGACCCCGAGCGCGAGCGCAACTCCAAGCGAAGAACCGGCACCAGAGCCCGTGACCTGTGAGTCGGTGCTCGACCCAAACACGATTACCGGGTTCGCCGGCTTTGGTATTTCGCAGAACCTCGATTTTGTTCAGAAGGTTCGCGATGAAGGCAGCTCGCTCGCGCTGTTCGCCGACAACAACGGAATCATCTGCCAGTGGGGCTTCCCTAGCGGCGCCGCGACAATGATTTACGGCTACTCCCGCATCAGCTACGACGACATGATCGTTGCACAAAACCATGTCGGCGGAGATCTCGGTGCCACCGTCTCGGCCTACGCAGGCGCGAACCTTTACTCGGTTCCGTTCGGAGAGAACGTTGACGGCGGTCCGGAGTACTACCTGTTCGGCGATGACAGCGACCCCTCGAAGATCTACTGGATGTACGCCTACACAACCGAGGTGCTCGACCAGATGCTCGCCAACATTCCGGAGCCGTGACCCTCACCACTGTGGTGGGTGTCGACGCTCCCAGCGCAGTCTGCGCTCTAGTTGCGCGCCGATGGCGAGCAGAGTGTGCTCGCCGCCGGGCCTACCGATGAGCTGCACCCCCATCGGCAGCCCTTCGTCAGTGACGTGCACCGGAAGGCTGATTGCCGGCAGGCCACTGACGTTCGCCATCGAGGTGAAGGGCGTGTACTGCACCTGTTGCGCGAAGTTGCGCTCTGCATCCACGGCGTCGTACCAGCCGATCGGTCGCGGGGTCATCGCGAGGGCTGGCGTGATGACAGCGTCGAACCCAGACAGCTGCCGGATGAGACTCCGCTCAACCGCGACAAGCTGCTCGAGCGCGACAGCGAGGGCTGCGGCCCCCAGCGCCCGCCCGCGCTCGACCAACCACCGCGTTAGAGGTTCGAGCAACTCGAGTTGCGCGCCGTACGCCGGAATTGTGGCCGCGCTCGCCTGCCAGATTGTGCGGAATGCTTCTGGATAGGTGTCGGCTGACTCGAGCGCGACCGCATCAAGTCCGTGGCCGATCGCCGCGAGCTCGTTGATGGCTAGCTCAAGCGCTGCCGTTGCATCTGGGGCCAGTGCGATTTCGTACGCGGCATCCCACGGGCTCGTGGTCATGATGCCGATCTGAAAGCGCCCCTCGCCGCGCACGGCGGCGTTGAGAAAGGCACCGCCGTCCCACGACGGCGCACCTGTGGCGTAGTTGTACGTATCGGCGCTGACGAGCGCGTCGAGCATCATCGCTGCGTCACCCACCGTGCGAGCGATTGGGCCGGGAACGACGAGGCCTGCCAGGCTCGCGAAACCCGCTCCGGAGGCGATGCGCCCGCGGGAGGGTTTGAGGCCGACGAGGCCAGTTGCCGCGGCGGGGATCCGGATGCTGCCTCCACCGTCCGACCCAGGCGCCATGGGAAGCAGCCCGGCAGCAACCGCGACCGCGGCGCCGCCGCTGCTGCCTCCTGCGCCCAAGGCGAGGTCATAGGGGTTGCGCGCAGGATTGGTTACGAGGTTTTCGGTGTAGCTCGAGAGCCCGAACTCTGGCGTATTCGTGCTGCCGAGACTGATCGCGCCAGCCGCGTCACGGGCGAGCACGCCCTCGTCAGACTCCTCGGCGATCGCGTTGGCGAACAGCCGCGAGCCGAAAGTGTTGCGGGCTCCAGCGCGACGCTCGAGGTCTTTATCGGCGAGCGGGAGGCCCCACAGCGGCGCGGCGCGAGGCACCAACGACTCGAGCTGCATGGCGCGCTCCATCGCGGAGTCCTTGGTCACCGTCACGAACGCCCCGAGTGCCTCGTTGTGCCTCTCGATGCGGTCGAGGTAGTGCCTGCACAGCTCTGCCGGGCTGATCTCGCCACGATGCAACCAGTCCCATTGCTCCTGCGCGGTGAGATGGTGCAGCTCGAACATTGCTCCAGCCTAGGTGCGTGCTGTGTTGCGTTCGGTGAACCTGAAACGCGACGGGCGCGACCGACACCCTCCCTCGTCGCGTCGCCCGTCATCGCGCACATGCGGCAGAAGTCTGCCTTGACAATTGGCTCCTTACCTGATTGGTTAGTTACATGAGTACGCAACCAGCTAACAAGTCTCTTCTTGGATGAGTCTCGGCCGATCTTTCTGCAGATCGCAGAACAGATCGAGAGCGACATCATCAGCGGATCGCTCGCTGAAGAAACCCAGGTTCCCTCGACCAACGAGTTTGCAGCGTTCTACCGCATCAACCCGGCGACCGCCGGAAAGGGCGTGAACCTGCTAGTCGACGACGGGATCCTCTACAAGAAGCGGGGCATCGGCATGTTTGTCGCCACCGGCTCGCACGCACGACTCGTGGCCAAGCGCCGCGAACAGTTCAGCGCCCAGTTCGTTCGCCCGTTGCTAGAGGAGGCCGCGAAGCTCGGCATCTCCACCCAGCAGCTCGCCGACATGATCAGAAGAGAGAAATAGCAATGACCGCAGTAGTCGAGGTCTCCAACCTCAGCAAACGCTTTGGCCGGTTCACCGCGGTCGACGACGTGAGCTTCAGCATCGAAGAGAACGGCATCTACGGCCTCCTTGGTCGCAACGGCGCAGGCAAGACCACGATCATGCAGCTACTCACCGGCCAGGAGTTCGCAAGCGGGGGCTCCGTCACCGTGTTCGGCCAGAGTCCGCTCGAGAACGCGGCCGTGCTCGAGCGCGTCTGCTTCATCAAAGAGAGTCAGCGCTACCCAGAGGACTTCCACGTCAAGCATGTTTTTCGCAGCGCACCGTCGTTCTTTGAGAACTGGGACGCCGAGTTCGCAGAGCGACTCGTCGATGAATTTCGGTTGCCGCTGAACCGGCGCATCAAGAAGCTCTCGCGGGGCCAGCTCTCGTCGATCGGCGTCATCGTCGGCCTTGCCTCCAGAGCACCGCTGACTATCTTCGACGAACCGTACCTCGGCCTCGACGCCGTCGCGCGCCAAACTTTCTATGACCGCTTGCTCGCAGACTATGCGGAGCACCCGCGCACGATCATGCTCTCGACGCACCTGATCGACGAAGTGAGCAACCTGCTCGAGCACGTGCTGGTGATCGACGAGGGCCGCATCATCATCGACTCCCCCGCTGACGCGTTGCGCGGATCAGCGACGAGCCTTGCCGGAGCAACCGCGGCTCTCAACACATTCCTCGGCGACCGGGAGGTGCTGCATCGCGTGAGCATCGGTGGGCTCTCGGTGGTGACTGTTGCTGCGTTGAGTGCGGACGAGGCATCCACGGCCCGAAAGGCAGGCCTCGAGCTCTCGCCAGTTTCTCTGCAACAACTCATCATCCGCAAGACCAAAGTGTCCGAAAAAGAATTCGAGCTGAGCGCATGACAACGACAACTTTTCAACCCACCGCCGTGAGCGGCGGCTCGCGACGCCGCATCGCCGCAGTGGTGAAGCTGCACTTCACCAATCCGTGGAACGCCATTTACCTTCCCTGGCTCATCATGGGCGCAATCATCGTGCTCAACGTGCTGATCTGGTGGCTCATCTTCACTGCAGCCGACAGCCCGACCGCACAGAACGAAATTCGCGACGGGATGCAGTACAGCGGAGCAGCATCGTACTTCTTCGTCTACATGCTCGTTGTGGCCGTGCAGTCGATCAGCTCGTACTTTCCATTCGCGCTCAGCTACGGAGCGACGAGGCGCAACTACTACCTCGGGGCATCGGTGAGCTTTGTCCTACTAGCGATGATGTACAGCCTTGGGATCAGCGCGCTCGCGCTGATCGAGGAAGCCACGGGCGGCTGGGGCTTCGGCGGCGCCATCTTCACGGTTGCCTATTTTGGAGACGGGGCCGCCGAGCGCATGTTCATCTTCTTCGCCGCGTTGCTGTTCTTCTTCTTCGTTGGGTCGGCCGTAGCCTCGGTGTACGTGCGTTGGAGGGCGAAAGGCATCACTGCCTTCTTCATTGTGCTCGCCTTCGTTCTGGTGGGGCTTGGAGCCGTGATCACCCTGAGCGACAGCTGGCCCGCGGTCGGAGACTGGTTCGCCGGCGTCGGACTCGTCGGCGGGTTCGCGTGGTCCCTCGTGCTGACGGCCGTTGCCTGGGTGACGGGTTATCTCGTGCTTCGCAAGGCCACTCCCCGGTCGTAGGGCGTGCGAGCGGGCGGGCGGGCGGCCGGAATGTAGCCTCAGATCATGGGCTACTTCTTTCTCGCGCTCGCCATCGCCGGCGAGGTCATCGCGACCACCTTTCTTAAATTCACGAGTGGCGAGCGGCAGTTCTGGTGGGCGTACCCAATCGTCGTGGTCGGCTATGTCTTCTCATTCGTGATGCTTTCGCTGACCCTGTCGCGGGGAGTGCCACTCGGCATCGCCTATGCGCTGTGGGCAGGCATCGGCATCGTGCTCGTCGCCGTCATCAGTTGGCTAGCCTTCCACGAGTCGCTGACGTGGCTGCAGCTGGCGGGCATGGGGCTCGTGGTCGCTGGGGTGATCCTGCTAGAGCTAGGCGCGCGGCATCCGGCGGAAGCTTAAGGCGCAGGCTGCTTGAGGCTCTTCTGCATCAGAATGGTGCCGATCCAGCGCCCAAATTTGAAGCCGACCTTGCCCATGTGGCCGCCCTCGACGAATCCGAACTCTTTATGAAGAGCAATGGATGCCTCAGCGCCTCCATCGGCAATCACCGCGATGATCTCCTTCAGCCCTGCCTCGCGTGACCGTTCAATTAGCGCGCCGAGAAGTGCACGGCCGAGGCCCTTGCCCGTCGACGCCGGACCAAGGTAGATCGAGTTCTCGACCGTGTAACGATAGGCGGCCTTCTCTTTCCACGGAAACACGTAGGCGTACCCGAGAATCTGCTTCGTTGGACTCACCGCGACGATGTACGGCATGCCAAGTCGCCTCGCGCTCGTGAACTTGTGCCTAGTGGCGCGCAGAGTCATCTCTTCTTCGTCGAAGGTCACGACGGTGTTGAGCACGTAGTGGTTGTAGATGGCGCGGATGGAGGGCAGGTCAGAGGGCACGGCATCCCGAATCGCGAATTCGAAGCCGCGCTCCGGCTCCGGCGGCTTCTTCAAATGGTCGGGAAGCTTTCGTCGCGGCTGGTATTCCTCTTCAAGCACGCCACGAGCCTATTCGAGCGACTGGGCCTATTCGAGCGACTGGACCTGCTCGAGCGACCAGTCGACGGGCGAGGCCCCGAATGACTCGAGAATCGCGTTGGCGCGCGAGAACGGCCGAGAGCCGAGGAAGCCACGGGATGCCGAGAGCGGGCTCGGATGCGCGCTCGCGATCACCGGCGTCGCCCCAAGCATCGGAATGACGGCCTGCGCATCGCGGCCCCACAGTATGGCGACAAGGGGTGTGTCGCGAGCCACGAGCGCGCGGATCGCCGCCTCCGTCACTGCCTCCCAGCCGATGCCGCGGTGGGAGCCGCTCGCGCCCTCGCGCACCGTGAGCACTCGGTTGAGCAGCATGACGCCCTGCTCGGCCCACGGGGTCAGATCGCCGTGGTCCGGCGCGGCGATGCCGAGGTCGGTGTTGAGTTCTTTGTAGATATTCTGCAAACTGCGCGGCACGGGTCGCACGTGGCGCTCGACCGCGAACGAGAGGCCGATCGGGTGGCCGGGCGTCGGGTACGGGTCTTGGCCGACGATGAGCACTTTGACCGCATCGAGTGGATAGCTGAATGCACGCAGCACGCCGGGGCCGACGGGAAGGTAGGGGCGGCCCGCGGCGACTTCGGCGCGAAGCAGCTCTCCGAGCGCGCGGATCTGCGGTTGCACCGGCGCCAACGCCACCGCCCAGCCCGGGTCACTGAGCGCATCGAGTGGCGTGGAGGTCATGCGCCCTGGTCTTCACACACCGCGAGTCACCGGCGAGAGTGCCGACCACGGAAAGGTGATCCATCTGTCGGTGCGGCGCCAGGTGTACTCCGGCTCGTGCACGGTCTTTGGCTTGGTGTACAGCACAGCGGTACGTACCTCCGCGCCGCTCGCCGTGAGCAGCTGAACGACGAGCGCGAGGGTGCGGCCGGAGTCGGAGACGTCGTCGACGAGCAGAATTCGCTTGCCGACGAGCGAGGCCTCGTCGAGCATCGGCGGAAGAATCACCGGCTCTGGCAGGCGCGTATCGACGCCGGTGTAAAACTCGACGTTGAGCGCGCCGCAGCTCTTGACGCCGAGCGCGTAGCTAATCGAGCCGGCAAGCAACATGCCTCCGCGGGCGATGGCGACGACGATGTCGGTCTGATAGCCGCTGTCGACCACCTGCTGCGCGAGGTCGCGGCCCGCCATGCCGAAGCCGTCCCAGGTGAGCACTTCGCGCTCGTCGCTCACGGAGTGGCTTCCGGCTTCGGGGCGAGCACTCCACGCACCAGCTTGTGCGGCGCCGCCTGGGCAACCGGCTTGATCACGATGAGGTCTTGGTTGATGTGGCGGGGCAGTTCGATCGCGTGCACCATGGCCTCGGCGATGTCTTCGGCGACTAAGGGCTCGGGCACATTGTCATAGAGCGCGTCAACGCGGGCCTGATCACCACCGAAGCGGGTGAGCGAGAACTCGTCGGTCTTGACCATTCCCGGCGCGATCTCCATCACCCGGATCGGCTCCCCCGCGAGCTCGAGCCTGAGCACGCCGACGAGAGCGTGGGCGGCGAACTTCGCCGCGTTGTATCCACCACCACCCTCGTAGGCAACGAGACCGGCGATCGAGGTGACGGTCATGATGTCGGCGTGGCCGACATCCGCCGCTCCCCTGCGCAGCAACGGCAAGAGCGCGCTGGTGACGCGCTTGAGCGACATGACGTTGACCTCGAACATGCGCTGCCAGTCGGCAGGGTCACTCTCTTCGACCGAGGCCAGCCCATAGGCTCCGCCAGCATTGTTGATGAGCGCGTGCACGCCACCGAGACCCGCGACAAAATCGCGCATTGCGTCGACCTGCGCCTGCACCGTCAGATCGGCGACAAACACGTCGGCGCCCGTTTCGTCAGCCAGCGCCGCCAGCTTGTCGGCCCTGCGCGCGACGCCGACCACCTGCCAGCCGTGCTCGCGCAACAGCCGAACCGTGGCGGCTCCGATGCCTGAGCTGGCCCCCGTGACGACCGCTCGACGACCTTCGTGCTGCACAGGCAATCCTCTCGCGCACTTTGCTCTAGCTCTAAGGTACCCACGCTACTGTCGCGAGAAGTACTCCTGCATCGGCTCGAAGTAGTTCTCCCGCCAACCGTTCTGCTCATAGGCGGGTTGG
Organism: Actinomycetes bacterium; assembly: GCA_031421055.1. Taxonomy (GTDB): domain Bacteria; phylum Actinomycetota; class Actinomycetes; order Actinomycetales; family Microbacteriaceae; genus Conyzicola. Next base: position 10,728 of record JANONY010000100.1, read on the forward strand.
CCGCTTGGAACCCCGGTGTGGCGAATCGTGATGCGAGTGCCCTGCCCCAGTGGTTCGAGCAGCACCTCGATCTGGGAGTCGACGTCGCCGGCCTCAAACTCTGTGGTGCGCCACGACTGCACGATCCGACGCCCAGGTTCCAGCGCAATCGTCGTGCCGGTGATGTACCCGTCCCATGCCTCGAACCGGTGACCAATGGCTGGGTCGATTTCGGCGGTACCGCCGGTCATCGCACTGTGGCCAGCACTGCTCATCCACGTGTCAAAGATCAGGCTCGCTGGAGCCGCGATCTCATCGGATACCTCGAAATCGTAGGTCATTTCCCGAGGCTATACCGCGAGAGCCGCTGGCGGAGTAGCTCACCATCCGGAGCAACGTCACGTGCCTGCCACACAATGAAAGCCCGCATGGCGCCGCACCTGCCACGCCACCGTTCCGCAACGAAATCCCTCACCAAGTATGAACACCGTGAGCGCCCTCGTCAGCGACGAAGGCAGGGTGTTCGCGCGTGCGATGCTGCGGGTGTGACCGATCCCGCGATCGTCGCGACGGCTCAGTGCGGATCCGTCCCGAAAACCTGACGAGACAGCGCCTGGATGTCGCGATCCAGAACGTCGAACTTGGCGTCGAATTTCGCGTCCACCGCGTCGAACCGCGCGTCCATGACGTCGCGCAACCCGCTGATCTCGGTTCGCACCCCGCTGATCTCGGTTCGCACCCCGCTGATCGCAGCCGTGAGCGTGCGGTTGAAGCTGGACGTGACAATCCCGATCATCCCGAACATCGCAGCCGCGAATACGCCGATCAGCACCCACACCTGCGGTTCAGTGACGGTGATCATGCCTCCATTGTTTCGCGCCCAGTCCCAAAAACCTACGCTTCGACACCACGTGATACGAATAGTGCACAACTTCGGTGGGGCTGGAGTCGAGCCACGGCCTGTGGAGGAGAGCTGCACAAGCTCGAGCCATCAGCAGATGTCGCGGCGCGGCGTTCTGCGGCGATCGCAACATCGATCGTCCCGGCCCGGGTAACCAGATCACGATGCCGGTAGCCGTTGCGTTGGGTGACGCGCTTCAGGCTGGGGTTGCCCCATTCGGCGCCGACGACGCGGTAGGCCACCATGCGTTGCACCACTATGCGGGACTCCACTTGCACGCGCGATTGCCCGCGCCAGACGGCAAACTGGCCTTGCCCCCGTGTCCACGAAACGGGGGCAAGGCCATGGCGCATGCTCTTGCGTGAGTGGTTTTCGCCGCGCAACAACCTCGGTTGTGCCCGGTAGAGCTCGGCTATTCGAGTGGAAGCAGGTGTACTTGTCTTTCTACCCCCCGCCCAGTATGTTAAACACGGCTCAATTTCCGTGAGCCCACACAAGTGAGGTCAAAAGATGACGACTGAGATCACCAGAAGCGCACGCCGAGCGATCACGGCTGGCGCAGCGATCACCCTGCTGCTACTCGGCGCGAGTGCAACCCCGGCATACGCGAATGGAAGCAACTCCCGGCTGTGCTCACAAGCCACTACTGTTTCGGGCTGGTCCGACACCGGCGGTGCACATACCTACGTTCCTAACGGCAACTGCGCCCGGGCGATGGCATCGACCTCGGCGCAGGACTGGTCGGGGCGGT
>JANONY010000101.1:0-6612 GCA_031421055.1 Actinomycetes bacterium
ATCGCCGTCGCGATCGTGCTCGGCTACCTCATCTACCGCGGCGCGCTGCGCATCAACCTGAGCAAATTCTTCACCTACACCGGCCTCTTCCTGATTGTCATCGCGGGCGGGGTGCTCGCGTACGGTGTGCATGATCTTCAGGAGGCCAACGTGCTCCCAGGCCTCGGCTCACTCGCCTTCGACGTCACCGCGGCTATTCCCCCAAGCAGTTGGTACGGCACCCTGCTCAAGGGCATCTTCAACTTCTCGCCGGCCACGACCTGGCTCGAGGCGATCGCCTGGGTGCTCTACGTTGGCACCGTCACGACCATCTTCATCATCGCCGCGCGTCGCAACGGTGCGCAGCGCGAACCCGTCAATCCGACGTCCGCAGCAATAGGAGCCCAATGACACACCGCCCAATCATTGCCATCGTGACGGCCGCCGCGCTACTGACAGCCCTGGCCGGATGCGTAGAGAACAACCCGACAACCGGTGCTGTCGGCAGCACAACAGTCACCGTCGAGAGCTCGGCGACCGCCTGCACCCTGTCGACCGACACTGCCCCAAGCGGAACCATCACCTTCACCGTGACCAACACGGGTGACGAGGTCACCGAGTTCTACCTGCTTGCCGACGACAGCATCCGAATAGTCGGCGAGGTAGAAAACGTCGGCCCAGGCATCGAGCGCAAACTCGTGCTCGAGGCCACTCCTGGCATCTACTACACGGCGTGCAAGCCAGGCATGGTTGGTGATGGCATCGGCGTGCACGAGTTCACCGTCACCGACTCCGGACTCGACCTAGGCGTCGACTCAGAGACCGAGGCACTCATCGACGCCGCGACCGCCAGCTACGCCGAGTATGTCGAGCACGAGGTCGACGAGCTCGTCGAGGGCACCGAGGCGTTTGCCGCCGCCTACATCGCGGGCGATGACGATGCGGCCCGCGCGCTCTACGCCCCGACACGAGTGCACTGGGAGCGGATTGAAACGGTCGCCGAAAGCTTCGGCGACCTCGATCCACGCATGGACCTGCGCGAAGCCGACCTCGAACCAGGGCAGGCGTGGACCGGCTGGCACGCGATCGAAAAGGACCTCTGGCCCCAGGACGCCGAACCCGGTTTCACCGCCTACACACAGGCCGAACGCGAGGCTCTGGCCGAGCAGTTGGTTGTTGACACATCCATTCTGCACACCAAGGCGCACGACCTAGAGTTCAGCCTCGACCAGCTGGCCAACGGTGCCATCGGGCTGCTGGACGAAGTGGCGAGCGGCAAGGTCACCGGCGAAGAAGAATTCTGGTCGCACACCGATTTGTGGGACTTTCAGGCCAATATCGACGGAGCGGCCGTGCTAGTCAGCACGCTGCGCGAAGTACTGGCCGAGAAAGACCCTGCGCTTGCAGACACACTCGAATCAGAGTTCGCCGAACTGCAGGGCCTGCTCGACAAGCACCGCGTCGGCGACGGTTTTCGGCTGTACACCGAGCTAAGCGACGAAGAAATTCGTGCGCTGTCTGACCAGGTCAACGCCGTGGCTGAACCGCTCTCCCGACTCACTGGAGCGCTGCTTGGCTGAGCCGAGCGAGCGCGGAGACGCGCAAAGCGGCCTCTCCCGCCGCGGTCTGCTCGGGCTCGCCGGCGCTGGCATTGTCGGCGTGGGCATTGTCGGCGTAGGCATCGGAGTCGCCGCCGACCGTGTCATAGGAGCAGCGACCTCACCCAGCAGTGGCGCAGCCGCACGCTATCCGTTTTACGGCGACCACCAGCCTGGCATCGTGACACCGGCGCAAGACCGATTGCACTTCGCTGCGTTTGACGTTTCAGATATCTCAGCCGCACAGTTGAAAGAACTGATCAACGACTGGAGCTACGCGGCAAACCGCATGATGGCTGGCCTCGGCGCAGGACCGTTCGGGGCCATCGACGGCGCCTACGACTCTCCACCCGATGACACCGGCGAGGCGCTCGACCTCCCGCCCGCCGGGCTCACCATCACTTTCGGCTTTGGCCCATCGTTATTCGACGACCGTTTCGGTCTGGCGAGCAAGCGTCCGGCGGCGCTGATCGACCTCCCGCACTTTCCTGGCGACGCGCTTGACCCCTCTCTCGTGGGGGGCGACCTGTGTGTTCAGGCGTGCAGCGACGATCCCCAGGTTGCAGTGCACGCGATTCGCAACCTCTCGCGCATCGCCTTCGGGCGCGCTGCACTGCGCTGGTCACAGCTCGGATTCGGCCGCACCTCGTCAACAACGAGGGCGCAAGTGACGCCTCGCAATCTGTTCGGTTTCAAGGACGGCACATCGAACCTTCGCGCGGAAGACACCGCGGCGATCGAGGAGTCGGTGTGGGTTGCCGATCACGACGACGCCGCGTGGATGACCGGCGGCTCGTACCTGGTCGCCCGCAAGATTCGCATGACGATCGAGACCTGGGATCGCACGAGCCTGCGCGAGCAAGAAACTCTGGTCGGGCGAACCAAGGGCGAAGGCGCACCGCTCAGCGGCGGCACCGAGTTCACGCAGCCCGACTTCACCATGCTCGGGCGAACGGACGCGCCCCTGATCGGCAAGAACTCGCACCTGCGCCTTGCCCACCCGACAATGAACAAAGGCGCATCACTGCTGCGGCGCGGCTACAACTTCGTCGACGGCAATGACGAACTCGGTCGCCTCAACGCCGGCCTTTTCTTCATCAGCTTCCAACGCGATGCGCGAGAGCAATTCGTGCCGATTCAACTGAACCTGGCTCGCCACGACGGGCTCAACGAATATCTCCGCCACGTCGGTTCCGCGATATTCGCGGTGCCCCCCGGCGCGAAAGAGGGCCGCCCCATCGGAGCGACCCTCTTCGACTAGACGCTGCTACTGGTTGGTTGGGTCGCCCTCGACAACCGTGTAGTTAGCCACAAACTGTCCTTCGGTACCGGTGACCGCGACGACAACACCGTAGGTGGCGTTCTTGAAGAAGCCGGTCGAGATTGAGTCACCGCCGTCGACATCGCCCGCTTCGATCTTTTCGAACCCTGCGCCAATCAGTTGAGCCTCGATCTCGTCAAATACCGACTCGCTCTCTACCTTGATTGTCGCGTTGTACACCGGTGCACCGGCCTCGTCCGTGGTCTTGCCACCAACGATGATCTCGCCATCGGCGACGGGAACATCGGCAGGCCAGCCCTCAGGCAAGCTGCCCATCGATACGTCCACCTCACCACCGGTGGCTTGTTCGATAATGCCCTCAAGCGCCCCACAGCCGGTGAGCATGGGAGCGAGAACCAGGGCAGACGCTATGGCGAGCCCGGTCAGTGATCGTCGTGCTGAGATAGACATGTCTCTTCCTTCGCTGTGTGCGGTTAGTTGGATCGAACTGCGGTAAAGCTCAGGACGGGGCCGTCGTAGTCGTTGCCCCCGTCGGCCGAGCCGGTCACCTGCACCTGCAAGTTGTCTTTCGAGTACACGCCGAGCGCCGCATCGGCCGCCGCATTACTCATCAGAACTTCCCAGCCGTCGGCCGCGAATGCGTCGTTGACCGAGGCAAAGTCAGACTCGAGGTCGTTGACACCGTAGAGAATCGACCACGCATCGTCGCTCACCGTTAGCGAGAAGACGATGTCGAAGCTGGGCAGCGGAATCTCGCTGGGGAATCCGTCTGGCACATCGTGCCCGAGGAACGGGTTCTCTTCGATGTCATCGCCGATGGAGTTGTTGTTGCTGTCGTCGCTCGACGAGCCGCCGTCGTTTCCGCCCGGATTGAGAATCGGGATGCGCGGCAAAAGGGAGCAGCCGCCGAGCAGCATGCTTGCGGTTACCGCTAGCACGATGAGGGATGTGGCGGCAGACACAGGACGGGGACTCATGATGCACTCCTATCGCTCTGAGGCACAGCATATTGCCCGATCGCGTCGATGCGTTGGCGGTGAAGAAGCGTGTTTGTCATGTACCTACGACGACCGGGAGGCCGTCGTAGGTTGACACACTGCCAATCAAAAGAACTACGCGTTCTGCTTTTTGAGCTGCGAGGTGCGGCGTGCACGCGCGTTGGCGTCGAGTTCTACCTTGCGAATGCGCACGAACTCGGGCGTCACCTCGACGCACTCGTCTTCACGCGCGAACTCCAGGGCCTCCTCGAGGGTCAGCTTGCGCGACGGCGTCATGCGCTCGAACACGTCAGACGTCGACTGGCGCATGTTCGTCAGCTGCTTCTCTTTGGTGATGTTGACGTCCATGTCATCGGCGCGCGAGTTCTCGCCGACGACCATGCCCTCGTACACCTCGTGCGTCGGCTCGACGAAGAACGACATGCGCTCTTGCAGAGCGGTCATGGCGAACGGGGTCGCCACACCGGAGCGGTCGGCGACGATAGAGCCGTTGACGCGGGTGGTGATCTCGCCCGCCCACGCCTCGTACCCGTGCGAAACGGCGTTGGCGATTCCGGAGCCGCGGGTGATCGTCAAAAACTCGGTGCGGAATCCGATCAGTCCACGTGAGGGCACGATGAACTCCATTCGCACCCAGCCGGTGCCGTGGTTGCTCATGCTCTCCATGCGCCCCTTGCGCGCGGCGAGCAGCTGGGTGATGGCGCCGAGGTGCTCCTCCGGAGCATCGATCGTGAGGTGCTCGAACGGCTCGTGAATCTTGCCGTCGACGCGTCGGGTAACCACCTGCGGCTTGCCGACCGTGAGCTCAAAGCCTTCGCGTCGCATCTGCTCGACCAGAATTGCGAGCGCGAGCTCTCCGCGCCCCTGCACCTCCCAGGCGTCTGGGCGGCCAATGTCGACGAGCTTGATTGAGACGTTTCCGACCAGTTCTCGGTCGAGGCGGTCTTTCACCATGCGTCCGGTGAGCTTGTGGCCCTTGATCTTGCCGATCATCGGGCTGGTGTTGGTGCCGATCGTCATGGAGATCGCCGGGTCGTCGACCTTGATGGTCGGCAGCGGGCGCACGTCGTTCGGGTCGGCGAGGGTCTCGCCAATCGTGATGTCCTCGAAGCCGGCAACGGCCACGATGTCGCCAGGGCCAGCGCTCTCGGTTGGAAAGCGATCGAGGGCGCGCGTGATGAGAAGCTCGGTCACGCGCACATTGGCTACGGATCCGTCGTGCTTGACCCACGCGACCGTCTGGCCTTTCTTGATCGTGCCGTTGAAGACGCGAAGCAAGGCGAGGCGACCGAGAAAAGGCGAGGCGTCGAGGTTGGTGACGTGCGCCTGCAGGGGGTGCTCGTCGTCGTAGGTCGGCGCAGGAATGTGCTTGATGATGGCGTCGAACAGCGGCTCGAGATCGGCGTTGTCTGGCAGTTCGCCGTTCTCTGGCTTGTTCCAGCTCGCTGCACCGTTGCGGCCAGAGGCGTAGACAACCGGAACATCGAGAATGGCATCGAGGTCGAGGTCTGGCACGTCGTCGGCCATGTCGCTCGCGAGCCCGAGCAGCAGGTCTTGGCTCTCAGCAACGACCTCATCGATGCGCGCGTCGGGGCGGTCAGTCTTGTTGACCAAGAGGATCACCGGCAGCTTCGCCTCGAGCGCCTTACGCAGCACGAAGCGCGTCTGCGGCAGCGGGCCCTCGCTAGCGTCGACGAGAAGTACGACGCCGTCAACCATCGAGAGGCCGCGCTCGACCTCGCCGCCGAAGTCGGCGTGGCCGGGCGTATCGATGACGTTGATCGTGATCGGGTGACCGGCGGTCGAGTGGATGCCGTCATATGAAACTGCCGTGTTCTTGGCAAGAATCGTGATTCCCTTTTCGCGCTCGAGGTCGTTCGAGTCCATCGCACGCTCTTCGAGGTGCGCATGGGCAGCGAATGAGTTTGTCTGCCGAAGCATCGCGTCGACGAGGGTTGTCTTGCCGTGGTCGACGTGCGCGACGATTGCGACGTTGCGCAAGTCTGAACGGGTGGCAATGGCCATGGGAGTTTCCTTGAATGTGAGGTGCCTGCGCGGTGGGTGCCTGACGTGCAAGTCAGGATCGCTCGCCAAGGCAGGATCGCGCGAAAACGCGAAGGTCTGCGGTGCTCAGGATCACGACATCGGTGCCCTGCACATCCAGTCTACCGTCTGCGGCTGATTATTCGGCTTTCGCGGCGGGCTGCCACTGCCAGACGTTCCACAGCAGCCCGGCGCCCAGCCTGGCCGGAGTCGCGTTGTCGATGTCATCGCGGTGGGCCACGAGCGCCGGAAACTGGTACAGCGCCAGACCATAGAAGTCACTGCGGAGTTCTTCGTCGATTTTCTCGAGCAACTCGCGCTGCTCCAGTGCGTCTTCGGTGACTGCGAGTTGATCGAGCAACGAGTCGACAGTGTCGCTCGCGTAGTGCGAGAAGTTGCTCAAAGTCGAGTTCGAGCGCAGCCGGGCAGCCGGTGCCGAGACGGCAGCGGTCGACTCGTTCCACGCGAACAGCGCCGCGTCGTAGGCACCATCCACCCCAAGAAAGTCTTCCCAGTCAGACCTAGAGCAGTCGGCCACGACGAATCCCGCGTCCTCAGCGCTCGCCGCAATCAGCTCGAACTCGGCCACCCGCCGCGGGTTGGCCGGATCGAACAGAATGCACACCACGGGGCCTGCGACTGCCGACTCGGTGACGAGTCGCCTCGCCTTGCTCAGATTTTGCGGCGGCACACTCGATTCGGCGTCGACCAA
>JANONY010000102.1:0-3753 GCA_031421055.1 Actinomycetes bacterium
AAGCCGCTCGGGCTGCGCGTTGAAACGATCGACGGGCGCTTGAGCGCGCTCGGGCTGGCCACCCTCACCGATTCGGCCCTCGTGCCGTGGAAGACAGGCACGGGCGATTACGTGGCGCTTGAGTCGTGGCTCGCGAGCGAAAGCCCCAAGTTCTTGCAGAGCTCGAAGGCGCAGTTGAAGGCACTGCGCACATCCGGCCTGCAGTTGAATGGCATCGCCTTCGACACGAGCCTTGCGAGTTGGTTGATCAAGCCAGGCGTCAAAGAGGTCGACCTCGCCCAGCAGGTCTACGACTTTCTCGGCGACACCCTGCCGCAGGCCAACCCGAACCAGCTGGTGCCCGACACCGAGGGGCTGAGCCCAGCCACCGAGGCGTGGTACATCGTGCGCCTCTCCGAGTACCTCGCCGACAAGATCGAGCCGGGCAGTCGCGGGGTGCTCGATTCCATCGAGCTGCCGTTGACGCCGGTGCTCGCAACGATGGAGCTACAGGGCGTCACGGTCAACCACGACGTGCTGTCGACGCTCAACACCGAGCTCGCGCAGTCGTCGGCCCAGATTGCAGCGAAGGCCTACGCCGAGATCGGCAAAGAGATCAACCTCGGCTCGCCCAAACAGTTGCAAGAGGTGCTCTTCGAGCAACTCGGCATGCCTCCAACTCGCGCAAACAAGACCGGATACTCGACGGATGCGGCGGCTCTCACCGACCTGCAAGAGACCAATCCGCATCCATTCCTCGACCTGCTGTTGCAGCACCGGGATGCGACGAAACTCATGCAGATCATCCAGACCCTCGACCGGGCGATCGATGCCACCGGTCGCATCCACACCAGCTACGACCTCACCGGGTCGAGCACCGGGCGCATCTCTAGCAACGAGCCCAACCTGCAGAACATCCCGGTGAAGACGGCGACCGGCCGCCGCATCCGCTCTGCTTTTGAGAAGGGCGAGGGTTTTGAGACTCTTCTCACCGCTGACTACTCGCAGATCGAGATGCGCATCATGGCGCACCTCTCTGGTGACGCTGGGCTGATCGAGGCGTTCAACGCAGGCGAAGACCTCCACCGTTTTGTCGGCGCGCGCATCTTCCACGTTGACCCAACCGAGGTAACACCGGTGATGCGCACGAAGGTCAAGGCCATGTCGTACGGTCTGGCGTACGGGCTCAGCGCGTTCGGGCTCTCGAAGCAGCTGCGCGTCGAGGTGAGCGAGGCAAAAGAGCTGATGGCCGATTACTTTTCTCGGTTCGGTGCGGTGCGCGAGTACCTGCGCAGCGTCGTCGAGCAGGCGAAGGTCGACGGCTACACGACCACGATTTTCGGCCGCCGCCGGCCGTTCCCCGACCTCGCGTCATCGAACCGGGTGCTTCGCGAGAACGCCGAGCGCGCGGCACTCAACTCACCGATTCAGGGTTCGGCCGCCGACATCATCAAGCGCGCGATGCTGAGCATTCAAGGCGACATCGACTCGAAGCAGCTCGGATCGCGCATGCTCATGCAGGTGCACGACGAACTCGTGTTCGAGGTCGCTACCGGCGAGCTCGAGGTGATGACCGAGCTGGTGCGCGCCGGAATGGGTGGCGCAGCCGAGCTTAGAGTTCCGCTCGACGTGCAAATCGGCACGGGCAACAACTGGGATGAGGCCGCACACTGATGCGGTCGCGGCTCCGTCCCGCTACGCGCTTCTGAACGCTTACGGGGCAACGCGCAGCCGTTCAGGCTGGGTTCAGCAGCCGCCGCCTACCTTCGCCTTATCGGTGTGAAAGCACCGACAAACATTGAGGAGACGGAATGAAGACAACGACACGAATCGCTGTCGGCGGCGCAATCGTTGCGGTGGCCTTGAGCCTCGGCGGGGTGGCTGTCGCCAATGCGGCAAGCCAGGGGAATGATCCAGAAGAAGTCGACACGGCAATCACCGGCGCGGCCCTCGCAGACGCGAGCGCGGCAGCCCTCGCATTCACCGGCGAGGGTTCGGTCACCGGCACAGAGGTCGGCGATGAAGAGAGCTACTACGAGGTCGAGGTCACCCTCGACAACGGTACGGAGGTGGACGTACAGCTCGACGAGTCGTTCACGGTGGTGGGCTCGAAGTCCTCCAGCGGGGATGCTCTCGAGGAGTAGAAACCGCCAACCACGCAGTCGCGCCCCGGCCCAATCGGGAGGTCGGGGCGCAACTGTGCGCCAACAGTTAAGGTTGCACTAGCACGTGAGGCGGGCCGCAGATGAAGGTTCTACTGGTCGACGACGATCGAAAAGTCGTGGCGGCCCTTCGACGCGGGCTGGAGTCCGAGGGGTTCACTGTTGATGCCGAGTTCAATGGCATCGATGGATTATGGCGCGCGACCGAGGGCTCATTCGACGTCATCGTGCTCGACATTATGCTCCCGGGTCGCAACGGGTTTCTCGTGTGCGCAGACCTTCGCGCGGCCGACGACTGGACCCCCATCCTCATGTTGACCGCCAAAGACGGAGAGTTGGATGAGGCCGAGGCCCTCGACACCGGGGCTGACGACTATCTGGTGAAACCGTTCTCATTTCCGGTGCTGGTGTCTCGGCTGCATGCGCTCGCTCGTCGCAGAGCCGTACGCTCGCCGGTGCCGCTTGCCGTAGGCAATTTGCAGATTGAGCCGCTCGGGCGGCGGGTGCGGGTCGGCACGAACGAGCTCACCGTGACCTCGCGTGAGTTTGATGTGCTGCTCTTTCTCGTGCAGCGCTCTGGGCAGGTGCTTTCGAAGACAGACATTCTCGATGGGGTCTGGAGCGACGACTTCGACGGCGATCCCAACATCGTTGAGGTTTACATCGGGCGGCTGCGGCGCAAGCTCGTTGACGTGACGTGCTCCGCGTCTATCGAGACGGTCCGTGGGTCCGGTTACCGAATGACGGTGGTGTGAGTGCGGCTTCCTATCCGCAGCCGAATTACCGTCGCGGCCAGTGTTGCCGTGCTTCTCGCGCTTGGGCTGACCGCCCTCGCCCTCGTCACGACCCAGCGGGTCGTGCTCACCGACAGCGTCGACGAGGTGCTCGCGCAACAGGCGTCGTCGATTGCCGAACTCATCGACAGCGGGCAGCTCGATTCGGAGCTTCAATCGCAGGGTGACGAAGAGTCGTTCGCCCGCGTTCTCAACTCCGACGGCGATGTGATCGCCGAGACACGCTTCAGACCGAGCTCTGAGACGGGTTACCGCGTTCGTGCCACCAGCCACGGTGAGCTCGTCATCGAGACGGGCACGCCGCTCGACGACGTCAACGAGAGCGTGGCGACGCTGACGGCGGCACTCAGCGTGGCGGTTCCGGCCGTATCTCTCGCCCTCGCCCTGCTCGTATGGTTGCTCGTCGGCCGAGTGCTCGCACCGGTCGAGCAGATTCGAAGCCAGGTGGCGGCGATCACCCACAGCAGTCTCAATCGGCGCGTGCCCGTGCCGAAGGGCTCTGACGAGATAGTGCAGTTGGCGACGACGATGAACGAGATGCTCGACCGACTCGAAGCGGCGTCGCTGCGCCAGAAGCGTTTCGTGGCCGATGCCTCACACGAGTTGCGGAGCCCGCTCACTCGAATCCGGTCCGAGATCGAAGTGGATCTCGCCCATCCAGATTCTGCCGATCTTGGCGCCACCCAGCGAAGCGTGCTCAGCGAAGCAGAGACTCTGGAGACGCTCATCGACGACCTTCTCGTGCTCGCCAGAACAGATGAACTCAGCCCTGGGCTGGTTGTCTTTGCCCTCGTCGACCTCGACGACACGGTGGCTAG
>JANONY010000103.1:0-2689 GCA_031421055.1 Actinomycetes bacterium
ATGGTTCCAGCGCCTGGCTTGATGCGCACGCGGGCGATGGCCTGCTTGCGGCGCCCGACGGCCGCGCCTGGAACGTTGAGCACGGCGCGGGGAGCCTTGGGGGCTGCCTCGGCGGGGGATTCGGTCGTGTAACCGCCCTCCGCGATGGGAGCGAGCTCTTCTGGGAGCTCTTCGATGCTGTCTGCGATGTTCGCCACGGTAGTTAGTCCTTTAGATTTCTAGAGCCGACGCTACTGGGCGACCTGGGAGAGGGTGTACGTCTTGGGCTGCTGCGCAGCGTGCGGGTGCTCTGCACCCTTGTAGACCTTGAGCTTGGTCAGTTGTGCGCGACCAATCGAGTTCTTGGGAAGCATGCCGCGAACAGCCTTCTCTACGGCGCGCGTCGGGTGCTTTTCGAGAAGCTCGCTGTAGGTCGTGGCGGTCAGCCCACCCGGGTAGCCCGAGTGGCGGTATGCCTTCTTCTGCACGAGCTTGGAGCCGGTGAGGGCAATTTTCTCTGCGTTGACAATGATGACGAAGTCACCCATGTCCATGTGCGGGGCGAAGGTCGCCTTGTGCTTGCCGCGCAGCAGTGCTGCTACGTGGCTGGCGAGGCGGCCGAGAACGATGTCAGTGGCGTCAATGATGAGCCATTCGCGCTTGACGTCGTCCGGAGTGGGCGAGAACGTGCGAGTCACAGGTGTACTGCTTTCTTGATCGAGTGAGTTGTTCGTGAATCCCGCTCCGGTGGCGCGTTCCACGCAAGAATTGCGCGGAACCCAGCCGGTGGAGGGCTCATGATCGGGTGTTGCGCACGAGACGCAGGCACCAACGGTCTAGGTTAGTCGATTTCGCCCTCGGCGGCAAAGCGCCCGACGGCACGAACTGCTTCCGGGCCCGAGTGCTGCCTATCAGCAATCTCCGAAGACGAATACAGGGGACAACATCACCGTGAGCACCTCGTCAGACACGATGCCTAGCGTGCCAGTCACGTCATCGCCCGAACCGCCTGTGACGTCAAGCGCAACGAGCACCTGGCCGTTTCCATAGTCGCGGCTGACCCCGCCAGGATCGGCGGCGAGCACCTCGGCGAGTGTGGCACCGACCTGAAGATTGTGCGGCCCGTAGACAGCAACGCCCGCAGTGATTGCCTCCTCGGCTATGGCTATGAACCCTGCGGGCGGGGTGCCGGTGGACTCGAGGTCCCAGTTGGATTGGAGCACGAATCCACCCCAGTTGTACTCGGTGTAGGGCCACCGGCAAGCCGGCGAACCCGCCATAGCCGTCTCGGTGGGTTCCGCTCCGAGCGCAACGGCAAGTTCGGCCGCGGCGGTAGCTCCGTCGGTGGTGAACGGGATGTCGACCATGACCGTCGCCGTCTCGTCGAGCACAGCGACGCCTGAGCCCGAAATGATCAGTGATGTTGCAACCGGAATGTACTCTGGCTCTGCAGTGGGTGTGCCGAGCACCCCGGATTCCGCGGCGCTCGGGCTCGCCAGTGGGATGGGTGCGCCTGGCATGCATCCGCCGAGTATGACGGTGCCGAGCGAGGCGATGGCGATGGCGAACCATCTGGATGTGAGCTTCATGTCGACCTCTCGGTTGTGATGGGGTGCTTGTCTCAGTTACGACGCTTTCGGCCGTGTTCAGGTTGACAACCTTTTGCGGCGGGCACGGGTTTGCCCTGCGCGCGCGGCGAGTTGCTCGTCGGGCGGGTAGCCCACCTCGACGAGGGTGAGGCCCTTGGCTGGCGCGGTCTTGAAGGCGCTGGTGCGTGCGTGATCGTCCCGAATTGCGGTGAGGTCGGATGCCACCAACGTGCCCTCGCCAACCGCGATCGAGGCCCCTACCAGCGATCGCACCATCGAGTGGCAAAACGCGTCTGCCTGCACGCGGGCGAGCACGATGCCCTCTGCCGTGCGCCCCCAGCTGAACTGCTGCAGCGTGCGAATGGTGGTGCCGCCTTCTCGCGACTTGCAGTAGCTCGCCCAATCGTGCAGTCCGCACAGCGAGGCAGCCGCCCCGTTCATCGCCTCGACGTCTAGCACCGTCGGATGGGCGAGTGTAAACCCCCGCACGAGGGGATTGTGTGGCTGGCTCGCATCGCCGATCCGGTACTCGTAGCGCCGCCAGATTGCAGAGAACCTGGCATCGAATCCCGCCGGCGCGAGCGAGGAGGACTTCACCACAACGTCGCTATTCGGCCCCGCAATGCCGTTGAGACGCCGCGCGAGAGACTCCGGCCCAGATTGTCCGCGACGTTCGTCGAGCACCGCCAATTGTGCTTCGCTGAGGTCGAGGTGCGCGACCTGCCCCGTGGCATGCACTCCCGCGTCGGTGCGGCCGGCAACCGTCAGCGTTGGTGGCGTTCCGTGACGCTGAAAAATGGTTGCAAGCCACGACTCGAGCTCGCCTTGAACAGTGCGAAGTGCGGGCTGTCGTCCCCAGCCCGCGAAGCTTGCGCCGTCGTACGAGATCTCTAACCGAAGGCGGATCAGCAACGTGTCGGTCACTTCAGGGAGTCTAAGCTGAAAAGTGATGGTTTCGACGTCGACGCCCACCAGCTCGCCCATGGCACGACTGCGCGGGCTTGACGGGCTGCGCGCGATCGCAGTCACCACCGTCATCGCTTTCCACTTTGTGCCAGGGCTGGTGCCCGGCGGCTACATCGGCGTCGATGTCTTCTTTGTCATCAGCGGATTCCTGATCA
>JANONY010000104.1:0-2589 GCA_031421055.1 Actinomycetes bacterium
CTCGGCGCTCCGATCGACGGCCTCGGCGCCATCGCCTCAGAGGGTCGCCGCGCGCTTGAGCTTCAGGCGCCAGGCGTCATGCACCGCAAGAGCGTGCACGAGCCGATGCAGACCGGCATCAAGGCAATCGATGCAATGATCCCGATCGGACGCGGCCAGCGTCAGCTCATCATCGGCGACCGCCAGACCGGCAAGACCGCGATCGCGATCGACACGATCATCAACCAGAAGGCCAACTGGGAGTCTGGCGACACGAATAAGCAGGTTCGCTGCATCTACGTGGCCATCGGCCAAAAGGGTTCGACCATTGCCGCCGTCAAGGGCGCGCTCGAAGACGCCGGCGCAATGGAGTACACGACCATCGTCGCGGCGCCAGCCTCTGACCCTGCAGGATTCAAGTACCTCGCCCCCTACACCGGATCGGCACTTGGCCAGCACTGGATGTACGGCGGCAAGCACGTTCTCATCATTTTCGATGACCTTTCGAAGCAGGCCGAGGCTTACCGCGCGGTATCCCTGTTGCTGCGTCGCCCACCGGGACGCGAGGCCTACCCTGGCGACGTGTTCTACCTGCACTCTCGCTTGCTCGAGCGTTGCGCGAAGCTCTCTGACGAGCTCGGTGCCGGCTCGATGACCGGCCTGCCGATCATCGAGACCAAGGCAAACGACGTTTCTGCCTACATTCCGACCAACGTGATCTCGATCACCGACGGCCAGATCTTCCTGCAGTCTGACCTGTTCAACGCCAACCAGCGACCAGCGGTCGACGTCGGTATCTCGGTGTCGCGCGTTGGTGGTGACGCTCAGGTCAAGTCGATCAAGAAAGACTCTGGAACGCTCAAGCTCGAGCTGGCCCAGTACCGCTCGCTCGAGGCGTTCGCACTCTTTGCGTCTGACCTCGACGCCGCGAGCCGTCGTCAGCTTGCCCGTGGTGCTCGCCTAACCGAGTTGCTCAAGCAGCTGCAATACTCACCATTCCCGGTCGAAGACCAGGTGGTTTCGATCTGGGCTGGTACGAACGGCAAGCTCGACGAGGTGCCCGTCATGGACATCCTGCGTTTCGAGCGCGAGTTGCTCGACTACCTCGCTCGCAACACGAAGGTGCTGACGACCCTGCGTGAGACCAACGTGCTCGATGACAAGACAACGGCTGAACTTGAGGCCGCGGTCGATAAGTTCAAGCTTGAATTCCAGACCGGCGAAGGCAAGCCGCTCGACTCTGTCGGCAGCGAGCAGTTTGAGGCCGTTGAGCCAGAAGAAGTCCACCAAGAGCAGATCGTCAAGAAGAAGCGCTAGTCGCTGACTTTTTAGGATTAGGAATACATCATGGCAGCGCAACTTCGGGTCTATCGGCAGAAGATCAAGTCTGCCCAGACGACCAAGAAGATCACTCGGGCCATGGAGCTCATCTCGGCTTCGCGCATTCAAAAGGCGCTGACCAGGGTTCAGGCTTCCGGGCCGTACTCGCGCGCTATCACGCGCGCAGTTTCGGCGGTTGCGACCTTCTCGAATGTTGATCACGTCCTGACGAGAGAGAAAGAGACCGCCACGCGTGCGGCGGTCGTCATTTTCTCGTCTGACCGTGGACTCGCTGGCGCATTCAACTCGAACGTGCTTCGCGAGGCTGAAGAGCTGGCGACGCTGCTACGCAGCCAGGGCAAGGACATCGTCTACTACCTAGTTGGTCGCAAATCGCTTGGCTACTTTGCTTTCCGTCGCCGCGAGTTTCTGCAGAGTTGGGTCGGCGGCACCGACGCTCCTGAGTTCTCGACGGCGAAAGAAATCGGCGACGCCGTTGTGGCGAAATTCATTCAGCCGACCGACGAAGGCGGCGTCGACGAGATTCACATTGTCTACAATCGCTTTGTGAGCATGCTCACGCAGACGCCAGAGGTTGTTCGTCTCTTGCCGCTCGAGATCGTCGAGGGCGTCGAGACTCCCGGTGAAACCGAGACGCTGCCGCTCTACGAGTTCGAGCCAGATGCGGGCGCCGTGCTCGACGCGCTGCTTCCCGTCTACATCGAGAGCCGTATCTTCAACGCCATGCTGCAATCCGCGGCAAGCAAACACGCGGCGACGCAAAAGGCGATGAAGTCGGCGAGCGACAACGCAGACAAGCTCATCAAGGACTACACCCGACTGGCAAACAACGCCCGCCAGTCGGAGATCACCCAGCAGATTTCCGAGATCGTCGGCGGCGCCGACGCACTCTCTGGCGCTAAATAACTGCGCCAAGTAACACGGACAGGAAGAGAAACTACTATGGCTACCGCAACCACGAAGGCCCCCGCCGCGAAGGCGACCGGTGTCGGCCGAATCGCACGCGTCACGGGTCCGGTCGTCGACATTGAGTTCGCGCATGACCAGATTCCTGGCATCTACAACGCACTGAAGACCACGATCACGATCGGCGACGAGTCCACCGAGATCACCCTCGAGGTCGCTCAGCACCTCGGTGACGATCTAGTTCGCGCCATCGCGCTCAAGCCGACTGACGGTCTGGTGCGTGGCCAGGAAGTGCGCGACACCGGATCCCCGATCACGGTGCCGGTCGGCGACGCCACCAAGGGCAAGGTCTTCAACGTCATT
>JANONY010000105.1:0-4529 GCA_031421055.1 Actinomycetes bacterium
AGACCCATCGAAGGCCAAAAGCTTTTCAAGCACCAACTCGAGAGACGGGCGATCCGGTGCCGCATCGGCCGCCGCAACAACGGACGAGACCGGCGCACCCACCTCGTCGGGCATGTCTTCACCGAGCAACGACAGATCGACGCCGAGACGAGCAGCCCACGACGAAAAGGCCGGCTCGGGGGTCGCGCGTCGCGCAGCACGCCGTGGCGAGCGGGCATCTGAACTCACGTTCAATTCCTTTGCAGACATATCGGCTGCTGCGGCCGAAGGCTGCGCATTTTGCCCGTCGACCCCTACAGGCCCCGTTGAAAATCTCATTGTTTTCCCCTGATTTGTGGTCGAACACTTTTTATTATTGCCGCGTTCAAGGCATAGCAATACACCGCTTTAGAGGGGCACAGCGCACGCATCGACTGCGTCGCCCTCCGGGCGCCACGCCCAGCAGCTAGAGGACGAGGTTGGCTTCGCACTCCTCGACCTTGTGCCTGGCCAGCGCAAGATTCGACTTTGACTTATCCATCGTGAGGTATAAGAAGATCGAGGGACTCTTCGACAACGGGCGCACTATGTCGTACTGCGTGTCGAGGGTAATGAGAATGTCATCGATCGCGTCTTTCGAGCCAAGATCTTTCATGGACTTGAGCTGCGCTCTCACCACTTCGGTGTTCCCTGCTGCGGCAACTTCGAGGTTGACGGCCGATCCAGCCTGGCCGAGCACCATCCCAGAGGTACTGTCAACGAGCGCTGCGCTTCGGGCGCCTGGCAACTCGATGAGAGCATCGAGAGATTCTTTAACGTTTGGCATTGGGATCCTCGGTCGGCATTATCAACGTAGCCCTCCGATTATAGGGCGACGATTCACGCACACGAGCTACGGAGTTATCGTGCCCCGGCGTGTGCGCAACTGTTCGAGGGCCTCGGCAAGTAGCTCTTCGGCTTCGGCCTCGGTGCGGCGCTCTTTCACATAGGCGAGGTGCGTCTTGTATGGTTCAAGCTTGGTCACCGACGGCGGGTTGTCTTTGTCGCGGCCTGCAGGCAGTCCGCTCTGCGGCGAGTCGATCGTTAGCGGGATCTCTTCTTCAGGCAGATTCGCTGCGAAGCTGCGCACGGTCTGGTTGCCGAGCTCGTCCCAGTAAGAAACCTGAATGCGATCGGCGTGGAAGCCGCGGTCTTGCTCGCCCATCGGGCCAGCTCCGACTCGTGAACCACGGATTGCGCTGCCGCCTGAAGCCATTGGTGTCTCCTGTTGCTGTAGCTAGTTAGGCCGTGAACCGAGTGATGAGACCGAGAATCACGATCATCGTGATCCAGACAACGCCGAGAATCACGGTGATGCGGTTGAGGTTGCGCTCGGCGACACCCGAAGCCCCAAGGTTGGAGGTTACGCCGCCACCGAACATGTCAGAAAGGCCACCACCGCGACCGCGGTGCAAGAGAATAAGGAGAGTGAGCAAGAGGCTCGTGATTCCCAGGATGACCTGGCACACGACCTGAGCTATCTGAACTAGATCCACAATTGCCTTTCGGGGCAGCGAAAAATGCCGCTGTTTATTGTAACGGCCACTCGGGCCGCGCGATTACTGAATATTGCTGGCAACTCAGGTGCCGACGTGTTTTTGGAAACGCGCAATGTCGGCAAACTCCTTGACGTCGAGGCTCGCTCCCCCGACGAGAGCACCATCGACGTTGGGCTCGCGCATGAAGCCCGCGATGTTTGCCGCCTTCACGGATCCGCCGTAGAGAATGCGCGTCGCATCCGCCGTGTCTGTGCCCAACGCTTTTGCGATGACCTCGCGAAGCGCTGCGCAGACCTGCTCAGCCTGCTCCGGAGTCGCTGCAAGCCCGGAGCCGATCGCCCACACCGGCTCGTACGCGACGACGATATTCACCGGCGCCGTTAGCCCGGCCAGCGCCGCGGCGAGCTGTGCGACGGGCACAGCACTCGGCCCGTGCTTCTCGAGATCGTCGGCAGTCTCGCCGACGCAAATCACCGGCACGAGCCCGTGCTTTATCGCTGCCGCACTCTTTGCGGCGACTATCTCGTCGGTCTCGTCGTGCATCGTGCGCCGCTCGGAGTGGCCGACGATGACGTAGGTGCAATCAAGCGCTTTGAGAAAAGCCCCAGAGATTTCACCGGTATAGGCGCCAGAGTCAAAGGACGAAACGTCTTGCGCGCCATACGCGAGGTCAAGCTTGTCGCCGGCGATGAGATTTTGCACGCTGCGAAGATCGGTGAAGGGTGGGAAGACCGCGACCTCGGCAGCACCGTAGTCGTGCTTCGCATCCTTGAGGCTCCAGGCGAGCTTTTGCACGAACGCGATCGACTGCAGGTGGTCGAGGTTCATCTTCCAGTTGCCCGCGATAAACGGAACACGCTGCGATTTCATGCTTGCCATCCGAGGACCTCCAGTCCTGGCAGCTTCTTGCCCTCGAGAAACTCGAGACTCGCGCCGCCGCCGGTTGAAACGTGACCGAACTGGTCGTCATCGAAGCCGAGTGCTCGCACGGCCGCCGCGGAGTCACCGCCGCCAACAACGCCGAGTCCGGATACCTGGGTAAGTGCCTTCGCGACGGCGCTCGTGCCCGCCGCGAACGGTGCAAGTTCGAACACCCCCATCGGGCCGTTCCAGAACACCGTCCTCGACGCCGCGATGATCTCAGCGAATTTTGCGGATGTCTCTGGACCGATGTCAAGCCCGAGCCCCGACGCTCCGAATGGTGTCTCTTCGATTTTCTCGGCCGAAGTGATGACAACCTCAGCGTCGGCGCCGAACTTCGACGCCACGACAATATCGGTCGGAAGCACGATCTCGACCCCGAGCTCTTTCGCCTTCTCGAGGTAGCCCTTGACGTCGTCGAGCTTGTCTTCTTCAAGCAGGCTCGCGCCGACAGCGTGGCCGAGCGCCTTGAGAAAGGTGAAGAGCATTCCACCGCCGATGAGCAGAGTAGTGACCTTGGGAAGTAGCGCGTCGATCACGGCGAGCTTATCGCTCACTTTCGAACCGCCAAGAACAACCGTGTACGGCGACTCAGGTCGAAGCGTGAGACGTTCGAGCACGCTGAGCTCTCGCTCGATGAGCAACCCAGCGGCGCTCGGCAGAAGCTGTGCCAGCTCATAGACACTCGCTTGCTTGCGGTGCACGACGCCGAATCCATCAGAAACGAAGGCGTCGCCGAATGCCGCGAGCTTCTTGGCGAATTTCTCTCGATCGCCGTCGTCCTTGCTCGTCTCCGCGGCGTTGAAGCGCAGGTTCTCGAGAAGAGCAATTTCGCCGTCCTTGAGGCCCCCGACAGCATCCGTGGCCGCTGAGCCCACCGTGTCGGCGGCGAAGCAAACGGACTTGCCCAGTAGCTCGCTCAACCGCTGAGCAACTGGCGCGAGGCTGTACTTGGCGTCGGGCTCGCCGTCTGGGCGACCGAGGTGCGACATCGTGACAACCCTCGCACCCGCGTTGAGCAAGGCGTTGAGCGTGTCAAGCGATGCGCGCACTCGTCCGTCATCGGTGATTGCTCCGTCTTTCAACGGGACGTTCAGGTCGAGGCGGACGAGTACGGTCTTGCCCTTTAGCTCGCCGAGCGAGCTGATGCTTCGAAGAGTCATTGTCGTTGTGTTTGAGCCGCCGAGGCGTGCCGACTAGAGACGCTCTGCTACGTACTCTGTGATGTCGACGAGACGGTTTGAATAGCCCCACTCATTGTCGTACCACGAGGCCACCTTCACCTGGTCGCCGATGACTTTGGTGAGGCCAGCGTCAAAGATCGACGAATGTGGGTCGCCGGCGATGTCGCTGGAAACGATCTCGTCTTCGGTGTACTTGAGGATGCCCTTGAGCGGCCCATCTGCAGCAGCCTTGTACGCCGCGTTTACCTCGGCGACGGTGACCGGACGGGAGGCGGTGACCGTGAGGTCGGTGATCGAACCGGTGATCACTGGAACACGAAGAGCATAGCCATCGAGCTTGCCGACGAGCTCTGGGATGACCAGGCCGAGCGCCTTGGCTGCACCGGTCGAAGTCGGGATGATGTTGGCAGCAGCCGCGCGCGCGCGGCGGAGGTCGCTGTGCGGCCCATCCTGCAAGTTTTGGTCTGCCGTGTACGCGTGCACCGTGGTCATCAGGCCACGCTCGATGCCAAAGTTCTCCATGAACACCTTGGCGAGCGGCGCGAGGCAGTTTGTCGTGCATGAGGCGTTCGAGATGATGGTGTGCTTGGCCGGGTCGTAGGTGCCCTCGTTGACACCAAGCACGAGCGTTGCGACGTCGTCGCCAGTGGCAGGAGCCGAGACGATGACCTTCTTGGCTCCCGCGGTGATGTGCATGTGCGCATCCTCCGACTTGGTGAAGCGGCCCGTAGATTCAATGACGATATCCACGCCCAACTCGCCCCACGGCAGCTTGGACGGGACGCGCTCTTCGAGCACGCTGATCGGCTTACCGTTGCCCCAAATCTTGTAGCCGACGAGCTCGCCCGTGGCGTCGAGACGCCCGGTAATGCTGTCGTACCTGACCAGGTGCGCAACCGCAGCGTTG
>JANONY010000106.1:0-2682 GCA_031421055.1 Actinomycetes bacterium
CGTGGCGTGGTGTGCCGTCGCCCCGCATCCGTCCGGTAGGACATTTGTTGGCGGGAGCCGTCGGATAGGAGTTTTGGGCGCCGCATCATCCCGCATCTCCTACCGAAGCGCACGATTGCTGACGCGCACGATCGCCGAAACGCGGGATCGCCGACGCGCGCGGATGCCGCTGCGGAGCGCGAGCACGACTCCGCCACAGGCGGCGGGAGTCCACCGCGGCGGCGATCCGGGGCGCGCAGCCACCAGCTGGCCTACGGTTGGCCGATGCCCGCCGCTTTCGTCGCAACCTCGAGCGGCGGGGCTCTGGTGCAGCGGCGCCGGCTGCCCGCGGCGTTCGGCGAGCTGCTTCCGCTGGTCGAAGACCCGGCAGTTACGGATGTCTTTGCCAATGGCCACGGCGAGATCTGGCTCGACCGCGGCGAGGGCCTCATTCGCGCGCCCGTGGTGCTATCAGAAGCACGTCTTCGCGAGTTGGCCGTGCACCTCATCGCGCTCGGTGGGCGCCACATTGACGAGGCGAGCCCGTGCGTCGATGTGCGTATTGACGCAGGCATCAGGGTGCACGCGGTGCTCGAGCCGATCTCGCCCAGGGGTACGCTGCTCTCGATTCGGTTGCCGTCGCTCACGCGTATCGAGGTCACCGACCCCCGCCTGCTCGAACTGGTTGCCTCGCGAGCGAACCTGCTCATCACCGGGGCCGGCGGCAGCGGCAAGACCACGCTGCTCGCGGCGCTGCTCTCGCTCGCCGCACCGACCGAGCGCATCGTCGCGATCGAAGACGTCGCAGAGTTGCGCGTCGATCACCCGCATTTCGTCTCGCTCGAGGCGCGTCAGTCGAACCTCGAGGGCGTTGGCGAGGTCTCTCTTGCGCGGCTGCTGCGCGAGGCGCTGCGCATGCGGCCAGACCGACTCGTGCTCGGCGAGTGCCGTGGGGCCGAGATTCGCGAGTTGCTCAGCGCCCTCAACACCGGTCACGACGGCGGCGCAGGAACCCTGCACGCGAACTCTCTCGCCGACGTGCCGGCGCGGCTCGAGGCGTTGGGCGCGCTCGCCGGCATGAGCGAAGTCGCGGTCGCTCGCCAAGCGGTGAGCGCGATCGGGGCTGTAATGCACCTAGTTCGAGAGGGCGCCGACCGACGCGTGCAGGCGATCGGCAGGCTCAGCGTCGAGCGCGGTCGACTCATGATCGACGAGCTCTGATGCCCGCCCCGCGCCTCAGTGCGATCGCTCGGGTCACGCAGCGGCTGGCCGTGCTGTTGGGGGCTGGCGTTTCGCCGGCATCCGCCTGGGGGTATCTCGACGACCCGGACTTCGGTGCGCTGTGCGCGACGGTTGCCGCGAGTGACGACCTGGCAGACGGCATTGCGAACGGCGCGGCGCCGCTCGAGAGGGCAGAGCGCGAAGCCTGGCTCGGGGTCGCGGCGGCGTGGCGGGTTGCGACGACGGCAGGGGCGCCGCTCGCTCCTTCGCTGATCCAGTTTGCGGCAGGGCTGCGCTCGCTGGCCGACGCGCAACGCGAGGCGGAGGTGGCGTTGGCCGGGCCGATCGCGACCGGGCGACTCGTGCTTGCGCTTCCCGTCGTTGGGATCGTGTTCGGCACCGTGCTCGGATTCGACACCCTCCGCATTTTGTTCACGACCCCGCCGGGGCTGTCGTGTCTCACTGTCGGAATCGGGCTGTTGCTGCTCGCCCGCCGTTGGACGAGAGGCATGGTCGCCGCGGCGCAGCCGACCGAGCTCATGCCTGGCCTGCACCTCGAGTTGCTCGCGATCGCGGTCTCTGGCGGCGGGTCGCTCGATCGTGCGCGGGCCCTGGTGGGCGGGCAGAACGACAGTGATGCCGAGGCGGTGCTCGCACTGTCGCAGCGCGCTGGCGTGCCGGCGGGCGCCCTGCTGCGCGCCGAGGCCGATGAGGCGCGACGCGAAGCCCGTGCCGACGCGCAGTAGCGTGCGGCGCGACTCGGCGTGCAGCTGATGATTCCGCTCGGCGTCTGCGTGCTGCCGGCCTTCATGCTGCTCGGCGTCGCGCCGCTGCTGATTTCCGTGATCTCGACAACAGTCGCTAATTTTTGACTTTGTGTATATAATTCTTGACAAGTGCAGACGGCTTCTCTACTCTGAGCTATGTAAATAATTCTTTACATAACAGGAGAACTCAATGAACCTCAAACCACTCGCCCGCTGGACGGGCGCCGCCTATCTCGTGCTGGCAATCGCCGGCGGATTCAGCATCGTCGGAGCCCGCGGGCAGCTGTACGTCGCGGCGGACCCGGCTGCAACGCTTGCCAACCTCACGGCACACCACGACCTCGCAGTGATCGGCCTCCTCGCCGAGGTCATCACCGTGATCGCCCAAGCGCTTGCCGCGCTCGGTTTCTATGCCCTCATGCGCCGCGACCACCCGACCGCCGCGTTTGGTGTTGCCGCGTTCGGGCTCGCCAACGCCATCGCCATCATGATGAGCGCGGCATTCAACGCGACGGCGCTCGCGGTGGTGACTGACCCGGCCATCGCGGCAGGTGGAGACGCCGCAGCCACGGTCGGACTGCTGTACGCACTCAGCGGTGCATGCTGGACGGTCGGCAACATCTTCTTCGGCCTCTGGCTGATTCCGATGGGCTGGTTTGCCATCTCGACCCGCCGCATACCGCGCGTGCTCGGCTGGATCCTGATCGCCGGCGGC
>JANONY010000107.1:0-3060 GCA_031421055.1 Actinomycetes bacterium
CGAGTCTCCCATCACCACATTGACGGTGCGCGCGATCGACAGCAGAGCATCGAACGAGTCGCGCCACGTGTGCTCCGGGGCGAGTGGGTACTGTGCGGCAAGCACGGTGGCGCCGCTGCGCTCGACAATCTTCGTCAGGTAGCGCCAGTGCCACGTCGCGAAATCATGGATGTACCCACCACCGTGCAGGAAGAGCACGGTGGGTGCGGCAGGGTTCTGCAGTCGCGGGCGGATGGTGTGTACGGCAAACCCCGCGACGATGTGCGTCGTCAGCGTGACCTTGTCACTTCCTGCAGTCGGCGCGGCGGTTGGGCCCTCGCGGCGTTCGGCGCGGGCTGTAGCGACGAGCGTCGCGCCATCCGCCCATCGCTTCTTTCGTCCTTGCGCGCGCAACACTGCGATGACAATGGATTGCGAAAAACTTGCCATGGCGATCGACTATCGGCCGACGTTGACCAAGCCGTTGAAACCCTCAGGCACGACTACCAGGTTGCCAGCAGCAGCGAGCTCTTTCAGTGTGTCGAGGTACCGCTGCTGCAGAATTGCCTCAGTCAGTGTGCTGTTGAGAATCGCGTTTGCATCGGCCTCGGCCTGCGCTTGCACGACTTTTTGTTGCGCCGAGACTTGAGTGGCCTCAAGCTCGGCCTTTGCCTTCTCGACCTCGATGCGCGCTGCTTGCGCCGCGTCGAACCGGGCCTTGACCTCGTCGCTGTAGCGAATTTCTTGCAGGCTCACCGACTCGACGATCACGCCCTGCGACTCCCAGCGCTTGCTCAGCGCGTCCTTGATGTCATTGCTCGCTTGCTCGCGGCCGTTGAGCAGTTCGAGCGTGTTGTATTTTGCCGGGATATTGCGCACGACCGAGCGAATGTCTTGCTCAATGAGTCGAGCACGGAAGTTCTCTTGGTTGAGGTACTGCGAGTAGATCTCGGTGACCGCGTCCGGGTCAATCGAGTGATGACGACAATGTCGAGGTTCGCGGTCACGCCCTCGCGATCCTGCACGGTGATCTGTGGGCCGTTGGGAACGGATCCGTTGTAGTCGTCGAATCCGTCGCCCACGTACGCGGCGATCTGGTTGCGAATGTCAAAGTCGACCACATCGACCCAGGGAGCCTTGAAGTCGGCGCCAGGCGTGATGTCTTCGCCGACGATGTTTCCTGTCCAGTCTTTGAGCACCTTCGCTTCACCGACGTCTTGTGTGTAGAACGTCGAGGCAAAGACCGAGGCGAGCGAGAAGAACACGAGCAGCGCTCCGGAGCCCCCAACAATGCTCGACGTGAGCGTCGGCCGGTTCTCGGTGGTAGCGTCGCGTCGCAAACCTGCGGCGACGACGATGGTGACGATGGCACCAATGAGAAGGATGATCGCGAAGATGAACATGGTCGAATCCTAGGGGTTACACAGCAACGGCACAGTGGTCGCTCGTACTGTTTGTCCATGGGACTCTTTGATCAGTTCTTCGGCAGCGGCGACGACAACGCGCGTTCGGCGCCGCAGCGCAACACTCCACGCACGGACGACGAGATAGCGGTCGAGCGGTACCGCTATCTCTTGCGCACGGCTCCGCCAGAGACAATTGAGCAGGTGCACGCCGAGGCCTTCTCGAAACTGACTCAAGAACAGCGTGACCTGCTCTTCACACAGCTATCGGATGGCGCCCAAACCGGCGAGGCACCGCGCGACGCCGCCCCCGCGTCACTCGCGACCGCCGCCACTCGGCAAGAACTGCGCACCCCGGGCACGATGGAGCGCTCGCTCAGCGGCGGTGGCATGGGCTTCGGCGGCATGATGGCGAGCTCGATGCTCGGTACCGTCGCTGGCTACGTAATCGGATCGGCGCTTGTTGGCGCATTCTTGCCCGATGGCAACTCCGGGGCCGATGGTTCCGCCGACCCGGCTTCGGCTGACTCGGCTGACTCGGCTTCGGCTGACTCGGCTGACTCGGCAGATAGCGCTGGCGGTGCTGGCGGTGATGCCAGCGGTGACTTCGGTGGTGACTCCGGTGGTGACTTCGGTGGTGGTGACTTCGGCGGGGGTTTCGACTTCTAGGCTCGACCCACGGTCCAATTCGCCAAGAGCTGTGGAACGTTCTCGTCTTTCCGATTGTCTGGGTGGTGTATAGGTTCGTTCGTCTCCCGCTCGTCAGCGACACGGTCAACGGCAACGGCAACCGCTTTTGGTAGCCGTATCCCTTTCTCAACCCAGAGACCTCGGCGAAGGGGTATTTCACCGTTGCGTTCTCTGTGCTGCTCATTGCCGTAGCGATCGGGACAGTTGCTGCCGGGGTGCTGTGGATCTCTCGCCGAAAAGCCGTGACCGCTGCCCCATAGCGGAATGCGTTCGTGTCTTTGCTCGTTGACTCAATAGACCTCGATAAGGATGGACGAATGACCGACACCGTTGCCCCCGACGCCCAACTCGCAACCTTTCGGGAGCGCCGCGAGCTGTCGGTCGTGCAGCCGACGGGCAGTCTCGCCCTCGTAAACACCCAGTGGGTCGACGCGGAGCAGGCGATTTGGGGTGTGCCGGGATTATGGGCGCCGCTGCCTGCGGGGGAGTCGGGGTTGTCGGTGACAGCCGCGGCATCCGACGGTATTCGCGTCGACGGCGAACTCGTCGATGGCATGGCGATCGTGCGCGGCACGGACTCGGAGACTCCAGGGCAGATCGTCTTCAGCGACACGTCGACCGGCGTTGTGATCAAGAACGTGGGGAGCGTGTCGTACGCGTTGCGCGTGTTCGATGCCGAGTCGGAGGGCATTCGGGAGTTTGGGTCGATCGACGCGTTCGACTACAACCCCGACTGGGTGGTTACCGCCGCCTTCACCCCGAATCCTGAAGGAACGACCGTCGGCTTCGAGCACCTCAAGGAGGCGGGGGAGCTGCGTGAAGAGGCGATTCCGGGCAGCATCACGTTCACGAAAGACGGCGTCGACTACGACCTCGCCGCGTTCAGGTCTGGCCGCGCACTTCAACTCGTCTTTGCCGACGCGACAAGCGGCGACTCCACCTACAGCGTCGGGCGGTTTCTGTTCGTCGCGCCCCGCCCCGATGGCAC
>JANONY010000108.1:0-3734 GCA_031421055.1 Actinomycetes bacterium
CAGGCCGGCGTGGCTATGACTACAGGCTAGCCAGCACCTCGCGCATGAGCGCTGCCGCCTCGCTCGGCGTCTTGCCGACCTTGACGCCCGCGGCCTCGAGTGCCTCTTTCTTGGCTTGAGCGGTTCCAGCGGAGCCCGAGACAATGGCGCCGGCGTGTCCCATCGTCTTGCCCTCTGGGGCAGTGAAGCCCGCGACGTATCCAACGACCGGCTTGGTGACGTTCGCCTTGATGAACTCGGCCGCGCGCTCCACTGCGTCACCGCCGATCTCGCCGATCATGACGATCGCCTTGGTCTCTGGGTCGGCCTCGAATGCCGCGAGAGCGTCGATGTGCGTCGTGCCGATGATCGGGTCGCCGCCGATTCCGATGGCGGTCGAGAAGCCGAGATCACGCAGTTCATACATCATTTGGTAGGTCAACGTGCCCGACTTGCTCACGAGTCCGATTGGGCCTTTGCCGGTGATGTTGGCCGGCGTGATGCCGACGAGCGATTCGCCGGGGGTGATGATGCCAGGGCAGTTGGGGCCGATGATGCGGGTCGTCCCTGTCTTCTTGGCTAGTGCCCAGAATTCGGCCGCGTCTTGCACCGGAATGCCCTCGGTGATCACGACCACGAGCGGAACCTTCGCCGCGATCGCCTCAACCACGGCGTCTTTCGCGAAGGCCGGCGGAACGAAGACGATCGACACATCAGCGCCGGTCGCAGCGATGGCGTCAGCCACGGTGCCGAAGACCGGCAACTCGATGCCACCGTCGTGCGAGACAGTTGTGCCCGCCTTGCGCGCGTTGACGCCACCGACGACCTTGGTGCCCGCCTTGAGCATGAGCGCGGTGTGCTTGGTGCCCTCGCCGCCGGTGATGCCCTGCACGATGACCTTGCTGTCTTTGTTGAGGAAGATCGACATGTTTAGTTCCTAATCCGTATTTTCTACACGCTCGATCAGCGAGCGGCGAGCGCGGCAGCTTTGTCAGCGCCGTCATCCATGGAGGTTGCCAGCGTCACCAGCGGGTGGTTCGCTGCGGCCAGAATCGCGCGGCCCTCATCGACCTTGTTGCCATCGAGTCGCACAACGAGTGGCTTGGTCGCGGCGGCGCCGAGAGTGTTGAGCGCACCGACGATACCGTTCGCGACGGCGTCGCACGAGGTGATGCCGCCGAAGACGTTGACGAAGACGCTCTTGACCTGCGCGTCGCCGAGGATGACGTCGAGGCCTGCAGCCATGACTTCAGCGGATGCGCCGCCTCCAATATCGAGGAAGTTAGCCGGCTTGACGCCGCCATACTTTTCACCAGCGTAGGCAACTACGTCGAGCGTCGACATCACGAGCCCTGCACCGTTACCGATGACGCCGACTTCGCCGTCGAGCTTGACGTAGTTGAGGTCGTTGGCCTTCGCCTTTGCCTCGAGCGGGTCGGCCGCGGCGGCATCCTCGAGGGCCGCGTGGTTCGGGTGACGGAATCCGGCGTTCTCGTCGATCGACACCTTGCCGTCGAGGGCGATGATGTCGCCATCTTCGGTGAGCACGAGCGGGTTCACCTCGACCAGCGTCGCGTCCTCGCCCTTATAGACCTCGTAGAGTTTCACGAGCACCGGAGCTACCTTCTCGACCAACTCGGCCGGGAAGTGCCCGGCTAGCGCGATCTCCTTCGCTTTCGCAAGGTCAACGCCAACGATCGGATCGACCTCGATGCGCGCTAGCGCGTCTGGGCGTTCGACCGCGAGAATCTCGATCTCCATGCCGCCCTCGACGCTGCACAGCGAGAGGTAGCTGCGGTTCGCACGGTCGAGCAGAATCGAGAAGTAGAACTCCTGAGCGATCTTTGCCCCAGCGACGACCATCACCTTGTTGACCGGGAGGCCCTTGATCTCGAGTTGCAGAATCGCGGCGGCAGCCGAGGCCGCGTCGTCCGGGTTGTGAACGACCTTGATGCCGCCCGCCTTGCCTCGGCCGCCTGCCTTGACCTGGGCTTTGACGACCACCGTGCCGCCAATCGAGGCGGCTGCTGCTTTGGCCTCTTCCGGCGTCTCAGCGACGATGCCGGCGAGAACGGGAACACCGTACGACTCAAAGAGGTCGCGGGCTTGGTACTCGAAAAGATCCACGTGTAGCGTCCAATCGTGCGAAGTTTTTGTGGGCCAGTGCCGTCGAAACTAGCTCGACATCAAGACACTTTGACCATCAAGAACTCTACCCCCGCGCGAGGAGCGGCAGATTCGCGAGAGCTGAATGACGCGCGGGTCAATCTACTCGTGCACATCTCCTAGCGAGGTAACTTCTGCGGACTCTCGACCATCGGTCATCACGCACGGTCCGGCGACAGCCAGCTGAATCTGGGCGCCTTCATTCGGATCCGGTCGGCTCACAGACACGTGAATCGTGGTCTCAGAACCTGTTCGGGTGAGCTCCACGATCGTCTCAACTCCAAAGATGCCTCGGCTCCACCCATCGTCGACAAAAGAATTCACCAGGGCCTCGAGTACGGCGTCTGGATCGACCGAGGAGTCGTTCACCAGCTGAAAGCGAACGGCGGAATTCCATGAACGAAGCAGGCCGTCGGGATCCGTCTCCACCGTGCGACAGCTCGTCGACTCGTCATGGCTCTTGATGATCGTCTCAACCTGCTCGGCGGGCACGCGATCCGCGGCCTCATTGCGCAGCAGTTGCGCGGGAGATTTTGTCGCGGCAAGGGTGAGCGAGTCCTCACCTCCGGTGCCGGACGCGCAGGCGGTGAGTACTGCGGCGCTCAGCACCGCGATGGCGGCGGCCTGTGAAGCACGCTTCGAAAATTTACTTACCACGGGCGCCCCCCGACGCTCGGGCGGTCAGATCTAGGACCGCGTACAACCCGAGGCAGAAGTGTGCACCGAGTACCCCAGCCGAATCACTGGTGGGTTGAATCTAGCAGGAGCGCTCGCTAGTACGCCATAGCCTCGAGTTCGACAACCTCTGCGGAATTCTCGCCACCGGTCTCCACACAGATTCCGGTCAGTTCAAGCAAAAGCTCGGCGGGGCGACCATCCTCATTGGTTGATGAGATCTGGATGTCGGTAAAGGTCGCCTCGCGCGCCAGCACGATGGGCGAGGCACCGGCCGCACTTTCGACCTCCCAGCCCTGATCGGTGAAGCTCGCGACCAGATCGCTCGTGACGTCGTCGGGATCAGCGCTCGGTACGAGGCTCACGCGGTACCCGGAGCGCCAGGCGCGCATGAGACCATCAGGATCCTTAGTCTCTGATTCGCAGCTCACCGACAGGTCGGTGGCGATAAGCACTGTGTCAACAACGTCGTGTGGGATGCGCTCTGACGCGACATTGCGAAGCAGTTGCACGCTGGATTTTGCCTCAGCGAGCGACAGCGCCGGGCTGCTCGCCGAGCTTTCGGCCGAGCAGGCGGTGAGTAGCATGCAGGCCGCAAGTGCCGCAGCACCGTGTCGAAGCGCGCGCACGGAAACCATGAATTGCCTCGCTATCGAATGATCGTCGGGTGATCGTCGGTCGCGCCGACGCAGCTAACTTCATCGGTTTTTTAAGCACTCGCCACGCTATCAGCAGCATTTCAGTGCAGATAGCCCCAATTCGGGTGCAGGTGAATCGCGATGCATTACCCGCACGTCGCTAGCCGCTCAGCCCTCGCGCGAGGGGGGCAGCGCTGGGCCTCGTGCGGAGAGATCTGCCGATAGACCACGCACTTTAGGCGAAAGTGTGATTGTATCTGGCATGTGAGCGTCATA
>JANONY010000109.1:0-1688 GCA_031421055.1 Actinomycetes bacterium
AGATTGTGGCCAGCGCAAGAAACAGCACGAGAAAGAACGGGAGCATGTTCCACGCCCATGCGCCGCGCTTCTTGGCGCGCACGATCATGAGCACGGCAATCACGGTCATGGCGATCGCGATGGCTCCGAAGCCCCACCAGCTGATCGAGTAGCGCCACGCATCGCCCGCCCACAGCGAAAAGAACACGAACGGTAGGTACCCCGCGCGAAACCCCGGCCGGTCGAGAAAGCTCATGGGCCAACCCTAGTGATTCGCGCTAGACGAAAGCCCCAACGCCCGTGATCGCCCGCCCGACGATCAGCGTGTTCATCTCGCGCGTACCTTCATAGCTGTAGAGCGCTTCGGCGTCGGCGAAATGCCGCATGACTCCGTAGTCGAGAACGATGCCGTTGCCGCCGAGGGCCTCGCGGCACCAGGCGACGGTCTCGCGCATCCGACTCGTCGTGAATTCTTTCGCGAGGGCAGCGTGCTCGTCCTTCTGGATTCCCTCGTCTTGCATCTCAGAGACGCGGTTGCACAGGGCAATCGACGAGGTGATGTTGCCAAGGCTCTTGGCGAGCAGTTCTTGGATCAGCTGGTGCGATCCGATCGTCTTACCGAATTGCACGCGCTCACCGGCATACGCAACCGCCGCTTCGTAGGCTCCGATCGAGTTGCCGACCGCGGCCCACGCAACCTCAGCCCTAGTAAGGCGAAGCACGGCCGCCGTCTCGCGAAATGAGTTGCCGCCCTGCAGCCGATTGCTCTCGGGTACGACCATGTCGGTGAAAGTGATGTCGGCGTTCTGCACGATGCGAAGTGCCTGCTTGTTTTCGATGCGGCTGGCGGAGTAGCCGGGGGTCGAGGTCGGCACGATGAAACCCTTGACTTGATTGTCGTCGGCGTCGCGCGCCCAGACGATCGTGACGTCGCTGATGGAGCCGTTGCCGATCCACCGCTTGGCGCCGTTAATGGTCCACGAGTCGCCGTCCCGTTTGGCGACCGTGCGCAAACCCTGCGCGGTGTCGGAGCCGCTCAGCGGTTCGGTGAGAGCGAAGGCCCCGAGCAGCTCTGCGCTCGCGAACTTCGGCAACCACTCTGCGCGCTGCTCTGCCGAGCCGGCGACCCCGATGGCACCCATCACGAGTCCGTTCTGCATGCCGACGAGGGTTGCGACGCTCGCGTCGCAGCGGCCGAGCTCGAGCGCGACCCAGCCGCGGAAGACCGCGGTGTTCGGCCACTTGCGCGCTTCCTCCCACGGCATCCCAAACATGCCGAGTTCAGCGAGGCCCGTCACGACGGAGCGTGGAAAGAACTCGGCCTTCGCCCAGAGGTCGTTGGCGTGCGGGCGCACCTCGGCATCGAGAAACTCGCGCAGCTCCATCAGCACGCCCTTGTCGTGGTCAGAGAGGGCGTTCTCGAAGCCGTAGAAGTCGCTGCTCAGCGGAGTGAATGGCTTGGACGCTTGTGACATGTCAGTGCTCCATTGCTTGTCGGAATCCTCTCAAACGATAGGGCCGGTTCTCGGGCGCTGCGAGCCGCTTGGTACTTTGGTCTAACCGGAACACAAGGACGGGTCGGATGTTTGTAGCCATCACCAACACCCCGCGCGACTACGCGTGGGGCTCTACGACCGCGATCCCGTCGCTCTTGGGGATGCCCGTCACCGGGCTGCCGCAGGCGGAGCTCTGGCTCGGCACCCACCCGG
>JANONY010000110.1:0-3344 GCA_031421055.1 Actinomycetes bacterium
CAGGCAGCACGCCGCCGACTCCGCTCACGGTTACGGCTTGCGCTGGGGCGAGCACGAAGGTCGAAAGGGAGACCACTGGAGCGAGCACGTCGGTGTAGTCGACGGAGTTGTCGGTCGACGTCGAGACGGTATTCGAGTTGCCAGCGGTGTCTTGGGCGCCGCCGACCGGCACCGTGACCACGACGGTTCCGGTGCGGGTCATCGTGGCCACGGAGACGGTCAAGCTCGTGCCAGTTCCGCCCGCTGTGCCCGTGGTGGCGCCCGCCGTGCCAGACACTGTCGGGCCGGCGAGCCAGTAGGCGGTCTCACTGAAGACGGCGGTGAACAGCACGGGGCGTGCCGTCGTCGGGTCGGCTTGCGTTGCCGCCTTGTTGATCGTCACGGTCGGTGCCGTGAGGTCGATCACGATGGTCGAGGCCGCCGACGAGGTGCCGACGTTTCCGGCAAGATCGGTCGCGATCGCGGTGAGCGAGTGGGTTCCGGCGGCGAGGCTGGCCGTTGTGTTCGTGTACACGCCCGCCGCCGAGGTGCTGACCACTCCTGTTGTGGTCGTGCCATCCTTCACTGTGACGCGCACGCCGGTTTCGATCGTGCCGCTCACGGTGAGCACCTGAAGCTTTGTTATGCCGTCGGTTGACGAGATGCCGGTGTCGCTGGCTGTGACCAGGAGCGGTGCGCTCGGGGCGACGGGAGCGACCGTGTCGATGGTGACCACCCGGGCTGCGGACGCGACGCTCACGTTTCCGGCTACATCGGTCGAGGTGGCGGTGAAGCTGTGCACGCCGTTGGCTAAGGCGCTTGAGGTGATCGAATACGCCTTGTTGTTCGAGGTGCGGCTCCCGACCTGCACCGCGCCGTCGTACAGCAACACGATCGCCTTGGATTCGTTTGATCCGGTGACAGTTGGGGTGGTGACGCTCGTGATGTTGTCGGTGGGCGATGACCCCGTGTCGCTCGACGAGGACAGTGTCGGAGTAGAGGGCGCGGCGGGTGGGGTTAGATCGATCGTGAAGGTCACGGCCGTCGAAGCAACCGACGGATTGCCGGCGAGGTCAGTGGCCGTGGCCGTGACTGACCGAGTGCCGCTCAGCAGAGCACTCGTGGTGATAGAAAAGCTCGTCGTCGCCGTCGTTGCGCTGCCAACGGCGGTGGTGCCGTCGTAGAAAGTCACCGTGGTACCCGCTGTCGTGGTGCCGGTCAGTGTCGGGGTGGCCAGATTGGTGATCTTGTCGGTTGAGCTTCGACCGGTATCGCTCGCCGTCGCGAGGGCGGGTGTCGACGGAGCCAGGGGCGCCGTGGTGTCAACCACGATCGCGGTACCTGTCGAAGCGGCGCTGACGTTGCCCGCCAGGTCAGTCGCTTTGGCGGTGATGGTTTTCGAGCCCTCTGCGAGGGCGCTTGATGCAATGAGGTAGGTACCATCGGCGGCCACCGCGGAACCGAGCACCGTTGTTCCGCTCAACAACACGACGGTGGAGCCGACTTCTGCTGTGCCACTGAACTGCGGAACGGTGGAGCGGGTCACCGCGTCTGTCGCGAACAGCCCGGTGTCGGTCGCGGCAGTCATGACAGGGGCGGAGGGTGCGGCGGGTGCAACTGTGTCGATCCGCACTAGGAACGATCCCGCGGCGCTGACCCGACCCGCGCTGTCAACGCAGGTGAAGGAGAGGGTGCGAGTGCCGGCTCCCGAGACGCTGATCACTGTGCTCGTGCTCGCCACTGTGACGAGGGAACCGGCATCGATCGTGTAGCGGATCGAAACAACGGCCGATCCAGCTGAACCGGCCGTCGTGGTGAGCGTGACCGACACGGGGCTCGAGTTGTTGTAGCCATTCGTGTTCGCGGCTGGCGACACCGTCGAAACACCGATGGATGGGAGGGTCGAGTTGTTGACAACGCTGACCGATCCGCTTATGGCGCCGGTCGCCGTCCAACTGCCCACGATCGAGGCGACGACGTATCTATAGGTGCCGTCAACGACTCCCGTATCGGTGCACGAGGCACTCGTTACGAGCGCCGATGCCGATGTTCCACACGCATTGAAAGTCGCGGAGTCGCTCGTGCGGATACGGTACACGCGGTACCCGTTCACCAGACCACCGGTTGACAACGTTGCGCCTGTCCAGCTGACGGAAACGGTGTCGGTGTTAACAGAACTCGAGACGATGGTCGCCGTTGGCGCGTTGAGGGTGGCGGTACCGGCCGTCGCCGTGCCAGCTCCGGACTGCGACCAGGTTGCCCATGCAGGCGTCGGGGCAAAGGTCAGGGCGAGGCCGACGATGGCGAACGCTGCCGCGGCAAATACGCGCAGAAAAGCCCATGGTGACGCGAATTGCTCCACCACGGGCCTCCCTACGTCAGCAGAAACTGGCTAGTTCGCCGTGTAGGTGATAGTCACTGCGGCGCCCTTGCAGGCGTCCTGGTTGGTGCCGGCCTTGTTGTTGAACTGAATCGTCAGGCCAGACCAAGAGCCCACGGCGGTGCCGGCGGCAACGGAAGTAGCAACCGTGGCGGTGCCGGCGATGGTGTAGTCGGTCGCGCCGCAGCCGACCCTGTCAGTGCTCGAGACGACTGCCGTCACGGAGGCCACGTAGACCGGGCCGCTGTTCGGGTTGTCGAAGTTGCCGCTGAGCGCCTGAGCAGCGAGCCCAGGAGCCAAGCCCGAAACGGTGCTCGTCTGGTTGACAGTGATGCTGGAGGTGGTGCCGGTGCTGGCGGAGCCCGTGCCCGAGCCCGCGTTGGTCCAATAAGCGAACGCACCGCTGGCGACACCGAGTAGCGCGAGCGCTACAACGGCGGTCGCGACTATCTTTCTCTTCTTCGTTAGCTGGAGCATGACTTCCTTTCCGGTGCCAACACTGACAAGAGGACCAAGTAAGTAGATAGGCAAGTAGTTTGATTTACAACTCAATTGCCGAAGTCCTCAAACCCCAGAACAGGGGAAACCACAACGGGGGCAGAACCTGATGTTTGGTTTGGCTACGCTTCTCGCATGGCGATAGACGCAATCGGTGACGTGGTTCGACCGTTCGCCGGTGACCGCTCGCCCGCGTCGATCGACGCAGCGCGGCGGCTGTCTGCGAGCCTCATTGGAGTCGTGCGCGTTCTCGAGCAGACCCGAGAGCAATTTGCCGACTCCATCGGTGTAACCACCACCGAAGTTCGCGCTCTCGGGCGCATCGCGGAATTCGGACCAATCACACCCAAAGAGTTAGCCACACGCCTCATGCTCACCACGGGCACGATCACGCCACTGCTCGACAGTCTGGTTTGCGCTGGCCTAGTCGAAAGGGAGCCCAACCCGGCCGATCGACGCAGCGTTCACATCCGGCTGACCGACCTCG
>JANONY010000111.1:0-3010 GCA_031421055.1 Actinomycetes bacterium
GGTCGAGAACTGGAACGCGCAAATGAGCCTCATGACGGGCATGGCGGCCGCTCAACTCATGATCGACGGCGGTATCGGAATTCTTCGAACCATGCCTCCGGCCGACGAGGAGGCAGTGACACGATTCCGGCGCCAGACGGCAGCGCTCGGCACACCCTGGCCAGACGGGCAGGGCTACGGCGATTACCTGCGCTCGCTAGACGCACACAACCCGAGGCAGATCGCGATCATGCATGCTGCGGCGTCACTGTTTCGTGGCGCCGGTTACACGGCGTTCGACGGCGAGCTACCCGAGCACACCACCCAGGCCGCGGTGGCTGCGCCCTACGCGCACGTAACCGCCCCCCTTCGTCGGCTCGTCGACCGTTTCGCCCTCGCGCTATGTGAGGCGCTGTCTGCCGGCGAGGCAGTGCCCGAGTGGGTGCGCGCCGCGCTTCCCGAACTACCTGGCTTCATGGCCGCCTCAAGTTCGATTGCAGGCCAGGTCGACTCGCGCGCGCTCAACGTCGTCGAGGCTGCCGTGTTGGCCGGACGCGAGGGCGAAATATTCGAGGCAACCGTGCTCTCGGCCGCGGCGAGCTACGGCACCGTGCAATTGGTCGATCCGCCGGTGGTCGCCCGCTGCAACGGCGAGCTCACACCCGGAGTAGCGGTTACGGTGACGCTTGAGAAGGCCACCATTGCTGGGGGCGAGGTAGTTTTCGTGCGGAGCTAGCCCGACTCGGCGAGTTAGGCCGGGCTAGGCCTTCCGCACTAAGCGATCTGCCTCGGTGGCTCAGGTGATGTAGGCAACCGGGGCTGGCGTGGTGGTGTCCCTCCGGGATGGGGCGCGACCAGTTGTACACAGATTCGACTATTGCGGCCCAAATGTCAGTGGTATATTCGATACTTTATTCATGCAGTTCACCGATCAGCGCGAGACGACGACCCTCGCCGGCGCCATGGCGAACACGCTCGGTGAGCTCGTCGACAGCATCGCCGCCCTCGATCGCATGGCGGCGGCGATAGCCGCACACAAGGCAGAGCTGGTCGAGCAGGCACGCCAGTGGAGCGTGGTCGCTGAAACCTCAATCCCGCCTGCGAGCGGGTGGAGCCCAGAAGTGCGCGCCCGCCGCGTGCTCATCACCGAACTCGCGTGCGCGCTTCGCATTCCAGAACGCGCGGCCGAGAACCTGGTCGGGCAGAGCCAGATGCTCGTCAACGACCTGCCGCTCACCCTCCGCGCCCTCGGCACCGGGGCGATCACGTGGCGGCACGCCACGGTCATGGTCGACCACGCGAACTCACTCGACACTGAGGCTGCCGGGGCGTTTGAGGCCGCCGTTGTGTCTTACGCCGCGTCGCTGACGGTCGCCAAATTCGACCGAAAGGCGCGGCTCTACCGCGAGCGGATGCACCCAGAGAGCATCGAGGCCCGCCACGCCACCGCCATCGAGGCCCGCTCACTCGACCTGCAGCCAGCGCGCGACGGGATGGCCTGGCTCACCGCATACCTGCCCGCCGTCGTCGCGCAGGGAATCTACAATCGCGCCACCGACATGGCACTCAAGCAGCAGTCGGCCGCCGAGACGCGCACCCTCACCCAGCTGCGGGTCGACCTTTTTGCCGAACTCCTGCTCGACGGTGGCCTGCAATCGGGGGCGGATGCGGGCATCCGACCACGCGTGCTCATCACCGTCCCGGCGCTCACCCTTCTCGGCCGCAGCGACGAGCCGGCGGTGCTCGAAGGCTACGGCCCGATCGACATCGACACGGCCCGCGCGCTGGCAGCTGCCGCGCCGAGCTTCACGCGGCTGCTCACGCATCCCGAGACGGGTGCGGTGCTCTCGGTCGGGCGCACCAGCTACGCCGTGCCGGCCGACTTGCGCACCTGGCTTCGCGTTCGCGACGGCACCTGTCGATTTCCGGGATGCAGCCGCGCCGCGCGCAACTGCGACGTCGACCACACCGACGACTGGCAATGGGGCAGCGCCACAAATCACGACAATCTCGCCCACCTCTGTCGCGCGCACCACAGGGTCAAGCATCAGACGCAGTGGGGCGCGCGACAGCGGGGTGCGGGCGTGATCGAGTGGACCTCGCCGACCGGCCACGTCTACACAACCGAGCCCGAAACCGCACTGCGCGCGGACGCCGGCTAGCTCTCAAGCGGTATGACCTGCACGCCCTTCGGCCCAACAAGCACGAGAACGCGTGCGCCGGTGACTCCCTCGAGCGCGGCGACGATAGCGATCGGCGCAACGGCAGCCGTCTCGTCTGCGCGCGGCCACACCGTGACGGCCGCACCGGTCGCTACCCGAATCGCGCTTACAGCGGCATCGGCGTTGCCGCCCATCACCAGCACAACTCGACTGATGCTCTGCGGCAATACGCCCTCAACCGGCAGCTGAGCGCGATCGCGCCTAAAGGCCGAGAAGTGGTACATCGCGACAAGTGCTGTGGCGACGAGCAGCCCAAGCGAGGCACGTACCCGGTCAAGCAACGAGTCACCAGACCCACCCGCGAGTACGAAGTCAAAGACCTGGTACCCGATCACCAGCAGGGTGATAATCGCGACAAGCGCGCTCACACCAAATACCGTGATGAGGTAGACGCGTCGGCCCGTCTCACGCGCGAGTTCGACCGTTGGCGCAGTCAGCGGCTTCCAGATCAACCACCACGCTGGCCCACCAACGACGAGCAGACTGAGGCCGGCGAAAAGCAGGCTGCGGGAGTCTGATTCGGCGAGCGGCGCCACGATAGCGGCGAGCGTCGAGTTGACAACAATTCCAATACCGGTGGCCGCCGCCACCACGGCGACGCCTGCGCTCAGCAGGCGCGCACCACGCCTTGCGGCCGGTGCCGCTGCGGGCAACTGCAGCCGGTAGTAGCCCCAGAGCACCGCCCCGATGCCCGCCGCGCCGAGGCCAAAGCCGAGAGGCTCGAGCACCTCAGCGATCGGCTCAGAGCGTTCTGCAACCAGCCGCACCCCCACGTAAACCGCCGTCGCCATGCCGGCGAGCGTGAGGCC
>JANONY010000112.1:0-2668 GCA_031421055.1 Actinomycetes bacterium
CCTCAGCCACCTCACCCCGCCGCCGGGCACCGCCTACGTCGGCAACGGACTGCGCAAGGGCTGGACGCCCCGACCGTCCACAAAGTCCTGAGACATCAGAAGTGTCCACTAAGTCCTGAGACATCACATGCTCACGTGAGCCGCAACTCACACAGCTCAAGAAGGAACCCGCCCGCAAGAGCGCCGCGCACAGGATGGCCAGTGCCCCGCGGCGCTCGCGCTCAGGGGGTGTAGTTCATCACCAGCTAAACCAGCGACTGCCGCCACGCCGCGTGCAGCTTCGAGAAACGACCCGTGCCGCCGATGAGTTCGGCCGGTGTGCCATCTTCGACGATGCGTCCGGCTTCCATCACGAGCACGCGGTCGGCGATCGCGACCGTCGAAAGCCGGTGTGCGATGATGATCGCCGTGCGATCGGAGAGCAGCGTCTGCAGCCCCAACTGAACGAGTCGCTCCGAGGGGATATCGAGCGAAGCCGTTGCCTCATCCAGAATCAGCACGACGGGGTCGGCGAGAAACGCGCGCGCGAAGCTCAGCAGTTGGCGCTGCCCAGCCGAGACGCGGCCGCCGCGCTTGTTCACATCCGTGTCGTACCCGTTGGGTAGAGCCGTGACGAACTCGTGGGCGCCGACCGCGCGCGCCGCCTGTTCGATCTCGTCGCGCGTTGCGTCCGGCTTGCCAAGCGCGATGTTGTCGGCGACGCTTCCAGAGAACAGGTACGCCTCCTGGGTGACCATGACGATGGCGCGGCGCAAGTCTTTCTGGTGCACCGCGCGCAGGTCGACGCCGTCGAGCGAGACACTGCCGTTCGTCGGGTCGTAGAACCGCGAGATGAGCTTGGCGAGCGTCGACTTGCCTGCGCCCGTCGTGCCAACAAGAGCGATTGTCTGCCCGGCCGGAATGTGCAGGTCAAACTCGGGCAGCACAACCGAATCACGCGTATAGGCGAAGGCGACGCGGTCGAAGTCGAGCGCACCCTTCGCCTGCCACAGATCGATCGGCGTGGTCGGGTTCGATACCGTCGGCCGTTCTTCGAGCACGCCAGAGATCTTCTCGAGCGCCGAGGCAGCCGACTGGTACGAGTTATAGAACATCGCCATCTCGTAGGTCGGCATGAAGAACTGCCGTGAGTAGAGCAGGGCGGCGAGCAGGGATCCGATCGCCAGTGCGCCGTCGATCACGCGCAGGCCGCCGACGAGCAGAATCACCGCGAGCGTCAGATTGCCGATGAAGACGATGCCGGGCTCATAGACGCCAAAAAGTTTGAACACGTGCGCGTTGGCTGCACGGTACTCCTCGACGTGGTCTGCGAACTCGTTCTCGTTGCGCTTCTCTTTGCGAAAAGCCTGCACGGCGCGAATGCCGCGCATCGTCTCGACGAAGTGCACAATGACGCGCGCGGAGGCGGTGCGCGTACGACGGAACCGTTTGCCAGAGTAAACCTGAAACCACCGACTCAACAGTAAGAACGGCACGAGCGCCGCCAGCAGAATCAGCGCACTCACCGGATCGACGGCAAAGGCCGCAATCGCCACGAACAGCATGAATAGCCCACCCTGCACGAGCTGGCTAAGGCCCCCGTCGAGCAGCTCGCGAATCGCGTCGAGGTCGCTCGTCTGGCGGGCGATGATGCGCCCAGAGGTGTAGCTCTCATGAAAATCGAGGCTGAGCTCTTGGGTCTGTCGAAACACCCGCTTGCGCAAATCGAGCAGCACGGCCTGACTCACGCGAGCGGTGAGCACGGTGTACCACGCCATCGAGATCGCGCCGATGATACCCGTCGCGATGAATGCCCCTGCAGCCAGACCAATCGGAAACCAGTCTTCCTCCAGCGCCGAAGGCAACCCACGGTTGATTCCGTAGGCGATGAGGGCTGGGCCAGCCACTTGCGCTGCGGTCGTACCGAGCACGACAGCAACAGTCAGTACGACGCGCTTGCGTAGCGGCCGCAGCAACGACCCGAGCAGCCGCAGCGAGCGGCGGCGCACTGTGCGGTTCTCTTCCTTGCTCAGGTTGGAGCGGTCTTCGTCAGCAACACCGAGCATGCTCATGGCTTCACCACTCCTTGTATCGAGTTGCCCTCTGGATCAAGGCTCGAGATGACGTAGCGGTAGTGCTCGCTCGTTGCGAGCAAGTGCGAGTGGGTTCCGATCGCCGTCACCCGGCCGTCTTCGAGCAGCGCGACGCGGTCGGCGAGGGCAACAGTCGACGGACGGTGCGCGACCACCAGGGCTGTCGTCGACGCGAGCACGTGGCGCAAGGCCTCTTCGACGAGGGCCTCGGTGTCGACATCAAGCGCCGAGAGCGGATCGTCGAGCACGAGCACCTCGGGGTTGGCCGCGACCGCGCGAGCGAGCGCAAGTCGCTGACGCTGACCGCCAGAGAGGCTGAGCCCCTCTTCGCCAATAGTCGTATCGAGCCCCAAGGGCAGGTCGCGCACGAAGCCAGCCTGTGCGATCTCCAGAGCCTTCTCTAGTTCGGCCTCGCCCGCATCCGGCCGCCCCATCAGCACGTTCTCACGCACCGACGCAGAGAACAGTGTTGCGTCTTCGAACGCCATCGAAATGTGCGTGCGCAACTGCTCGCGGCTGAGCTCTCGCACGTCGACGCCGTCGAGCAACACCCGGCCCTCGGACGGCTGCTCGAACCCGGCGATCATGCGCAGCGT
>JANONY010000113.1:0-16385 GCA_031421055.1 Actinomycetes bacterium
ACAGGCGATACCAGTCGCTCAAGCGCCCTGCGGCCCATCCGTTCGCGCACGAGCGCACCGATGGTGGCGTCAACCGCGAGCGGCTTCGCGGGCAGCACTGCGTCGACTGCTGCCCGCAGCGAGCCACCAAGCCCGAGCACCGCCCGCACGTCCGCCGCAAGCGGGTGCCCCGGAATGCCGAACACTCCTGTCGCGGGCAAGGGGCGAGCGCCGCCGGTCGGCGGCAACAGCCAGGCACCACGTGTCGCTGGTGCCTCTGTCTCTAAACCAAGGTCAACCGCGAGCGCGGCGACCACTCCCCCGTAGACAGCGAAGCTCTCGGCCCCAGAGTCGAGGTCGAGGTCGCCAACGCGGTGCTGCCCAACCGTGCCGCCGAGCTGGTCGCTCGCCTCGTGCAGAGTGACGCTCCGACCGCCGAGAGCAAGGCGTCGCGCCAGCACGAGCCCCGCGATGCCTCCACCCGCGATTGCGAAATCAGCCATGCACTAGTTCGACGATTTTGGTCAGCACGTCTGGGTCGGTATCTGGCGGCACACCGTGGCCGAGGTTGACAACGTGCGCCGGAGCGGCCAGCCCACGCTGCATAACGTCGCGCACGTGTGCTTCGAGCACTGACCACGGTGCCTGCAGCAGTGCCGGGTCAATGTTTCCCTGCAGCGGCACTCCGCCGCCGAGCCTGCGCTCTGCCTCGTCGAGTGGAATGCGCCAGTCGACACCCATCACATCCGCCCCAATCGAGTGCATCGCGGCGAGCATCTCGCCGCTACCGACTCCAAAGTGCACTTTCGGCACCTCGAGGCCGCGCAGTGCAGACAGGGCACGCTTCGAGTGCGGCGCGACCCGGCGCACGTACTGCTCTTCAGAGAGCGAGCCAACCCACGAGTCGAACAGCTGCGCGGCAGAGGCACCCGCGAGAACTTGTGCCTTGAGAAACTCGCCGGTGACGTCGGCACACCAGTTGAGCAGTGTCGCCCACGACTGTGGGTCTGCGTACATCATCGTTCTGGCTCTCGCCTGATCTTTCGAGGGCCCGCCCTCGATGAGATACGAGGCGAGCGTGTACGGTGCTCCGGCAAACCCGATCAGTGGAGTCGCGCCAAGCTGCGCGACCGTACGCGCGACGGCATCGGAGATGGGGGCAAGCGTTGCCGGGTCGAGCGGGCGAAGCGCTGCGACATCCGCCGCCGTTCGAATCGGATGCTCGATCACGGGCCCGGTGCCCGCCACGATTTCGACGCCAACACCCGCAAGTTTGAGAGGCACGACAATGTCACTGAAGAAGATCGCCGCGTCAACGCCGTGTCTGCGCACCGGCTGCAGCGTGATTTCGCTCGCGAGCTCTGGGTTGAGACACGTATCGAGCATCGCCGTGCCAACCCGAAGAGTTCGGTATTCGGGCAACGACCGGCCAGCTTGACGCATGAACCAGACCGGCGTGCGCTCCGGGCGGTCGCCACGGTAGGCGCGCACGAGCGCCGAATGGGTGGTACGTCCGTCGATGAGCGGGTGATCTACAGGCAGCGGCACTCGCCTAACATTAGATGGTGCTGCTGTGTCTCAGTTCGAATCACGCGAACGCGAGCTTCGAACTACTCGAAAAACTCTCTATCGCCGCCCACGGGGCCGCGGTCGAGCTCGTCGCCGACACCGACTTCATCGCAGGAGTCGTGGTGCTCGCGA
Source organism: Actinomycetes bacterium (assembly GCA_031421055.1). GTDB lineage: Bacteria > Actinomycetota > Actinomycetes > Actinomycetales > Microbacteriaceae > Conyzicola. Next base: position 1,681 of record JANONY010000113.1, read on the forward strand.
CGTGCAACCGCTTTGAGGCATACCTCGACATCGACGAACCCCGTACCGCGGCGACAGCGCTAGCTGTTGCTACAACCGTCGCGGCGATGAGCGAGGCTAGTGGCGTCGATCCCGTCGAGCTGCGAGAGTCGCTGACCGTTCACGAGAACGACGCTGTGGCGAAACACCTGTTTGCCGTCACGTCGGGGCTCGAGTCGGTCGTCGTTGGAGAGGATGAGATCTCAGGCCAGGTGCAGCGCGCACTCAGTAGCGCCCGTCGCGCTGGTACCACGAGCCGCGATCTCGAACAGCTGTTCCAAAAGGCGACACATACGAGTCGGGATGTGCGAAACAAGACAGCGGTTGGCGGCGTCGCGCGCTCGCTCGTGCGCCTCGCCCTCGAACTCGCCTCAAGCCGCGTTGCTGACTGGGCAGAGAGCTCCGTCCTCGTCGTTGGCACCGGGCGGTACGCGGCGACAACCGTCGCCGCACTCCGCGCGCGCGGAGCGGTCGACATCAGGGTCTTCTCGCACACCGGTCGCGCTGCCGCTTTCGCCACGAAGTACGGGCTCGACGCCGAACCAGAGTTGCTTCCCGCCCTCGAAGTCGACGTCATCGTCACCTGCACTGACGGCTGGCTCATCGGCCCTGAGGCGTTCCGTGGTTCGCGCCGTCGCGTCGTGATCGACCTCGGCCTTCCGCGCAACGTCGACCATGCCGTTAGCGCGTACCCAGGCATCGAGTTACTCGACCTCGAGACGATCCGTCTGCACGCACCGCTGCAAGACGCACAGGATGAAGCCCGCCTCCTCGTGCACTCAGCGGCGGTCGACTTCGCGGCTTCCACCGCGGCCGAACCAGGTATCGTCGCGCTCCGCGGCCACATCTTCGGGCTGCTCGAGGCAGAAATCGCTCGCGCGCGCGGTCGTGGCGCAGGCGACGAGACGGAGGCCGCGCTTCGCCACCTGGCCGGAGTGCTGTTGCACGAGCCTTCGGTGCGGGCGCGCGAACTCGCGACAGACGGTCGGCTCGACGACTTCATCGCGGGCCTGGAAGCCGTCTACGGCATCGAAACCTCTGCACGACTCCATGCGATCGCGAACGAAGAGACCGCGTAGCGCCGCCGCGCGGCAACCTGCCGATGCGGCCGAGGCGCGATCTGCATCCCAGCCCGGCGAGAAGTCGGGCGCATTGAGACGGTGAAACATCTCGCCGGCGTCACGCTCTGCAATCTCGCGGTCGAGGCGTACGAGCGACCGGCTTTGCTAGTGGCACCAACCCGGTAAGCGGATCGGGGCCGCCCGAATGAGCGACCCCGATCCAACAACAACGCGCGACAACGCCCTCTGGTGGAGATGCGGGGAATTGAACCCCGGTCCACTGCTGTAATTCTGCGCCTTCTACGGGCGTAGCTTGTGAAAGCGTTTTACTCGGCCCCCGCATGTGTCACAAGCACCTAAACGGACGAGCCCAGCCCTAGTGCGCGTCCCCCGTAGCCCTAAGGCGTAACTACGAAGCAATCTCTCTAGATGACGTCAGGATCCGGTTAGAGAGCATCGCCGGACTGACGGACCTTTTATTCGCTAGCTGCTAGGCAGCAAGAGCGAGGTCAGTGCGCTTGAAATTGGCACTTATTGTTTGCAGGCTGCGTTAACGAGATAACCCTGCATCCTCGACCCGCTTCTCGCAGTTTTGCAGGCAATGTCGAAACCGATCATCCCCAGGAACGCCGAGTCATAGTTGCCTTGCGCACGTTAAGCAATGTGCGCAGAGCAGTACAAACACTGCGGGTCGTTGTCGCGCGCTGTTGAGTTGCCAAGCCGCCCGGAGGCAGCCTTCAATTATACGCCGCGCCGCATCCCGACGCCACAATCGTGTCCGCACCGATATGTGGTTTTCGACAGCAAAGGATACACCTCGAGAGTGTAGCTCGACCTCTGGCGATCAAATCGATCGCTTTGGCTTCACGAAGTGGAGAAGTGACCGATGTACCTCAATTAGAAATATTTACTCACTTCAATTTGCATAGTGAGAAGACTTCGCGGAAAATCCTTGTGTTTTCAGGTGTTTTGAGTCCGATCACTCCGAATCCGACCGATCTTCGAACGAATATTGGCGAGCGAGACGGAGGCAGTTATCAAAGTGTTATCTAAATTTCAGCCACATCGGTATCTTCAAGTAATTAACTCATGCAGAATTCATCTGCCACCGATCAAAGCCGACGGTGGTACTCGAGGAGTTCCGCCTCACACCACACAGAAAGGGAGTGACGTGAAGAAGACTTCCGTTATCTCAATCGCTGTTGTAGCTACGGCTTCAGCAATGCTGCTTGCCGGCTGTACCGCAGCCCCCGCCGCCGATGAAACCGCCGCTCGCGCGTGCATCATCCTTCCTGACTCGGCGTCATCGCCGCGTTGGGAATCGGGCGACCGCCCGGCACTCGAGGCTGCATTCACCGAGGCCGGCTTCGAATCCGACATCCAGAACGCTCAGGGCGACGAGGCGAAGTACGCCACCATCGCTGAGCAGCAGCTCGCCAAGGGCTGTGGCGTCATGATCCTCGTTGACTACAACGGTGCTGCAATCCAGGTCACCGCTGACGCGCAAGAGCAGGGCATCCCGGTTATCGCTTACGACCGTCCGATTGCCGGAGCTGACTACTACGTCTCCTTCGACAACGAGGGCGTTGGCGCACTTGAGGGACAGTCGATCCTCGACGGTCTCGCCGCTGCTGGCAAGGACCCGGCCACCGCGTCGGTCGTCTACGTCGGTGGAGACCCGGCTGACGGAAACGCCAAGATGTTCTATGACGGTGCTGTCTCGGTCATGTCCGCTGCTGGCATCACCCCCGCGTTCGAGACCCCTGGAACCTGGGACGGCGCAGAAGCTGGCACCGCGTTCGAGCAGGCATACACCGCGCTCGGTGGCAACATCGACGCTGTGTGGGTCGCTAACGACACCAACGCCGCCGCTGTAATCTCGGTACTCGACAAGAACGGCAAGACGCTTCCCGTGTCCGGCCAGGACGCGTCGATCGCCGGTCTGCAGAACGTGCTCCTTGGCAAGCAGACCGCTACGGTCTACAAGCCGTTCGCCCTCGAGGCGGCCGCGGCTGCCGAGCTCGCAATCGCGCTGCTCAACGGTGAGACCCCGTCGGTCGACAAGGAGCTTGCCGATGGCACGCCTTTCATCGCTATGACCCCACTGCTCGTCGGCCCCGCCGACGTGCAGTCGGTCGTTGACGCTGGCGATGCTGCTGCAGCTGACATCTGCACCGAGGCCGTTGCGGCCGCGTGCGAGACGTACGGCGTTGGCTAACTAACACCCAGTAAATAATGAGGGGCTTTGCGTCGGCGCTGTACCGGCCGGCGCAAAGCCCCTCTTTTTCGTACTCATAAAAATTGTGCCCGCGTGGCACACTGATACTCCGTGACATTGACGTCGCGGCGCAGTGGAAGGAACCCGGCATGGATGTGCCAGTCATCGAGTTGACGGGGATCGTGAAAAGCTTCGGCCCCGTAGATGTGCTCAAGGGGGTGGACCTCAAGGCTTTTGCCGGGAAGGTGACCGCGCTCGTCGGCGATAACGGCGCCGGCAAGTCAACTCTCGTCAAAGGACTCGCCGGAGTGCAGCCTTTTGACCATGGAACGATCAAGTTCAATGGCGAGATCGTGCAGCTTCACACCCCGCGCGAGGCCTCGCACCTCGGCATCGAGGTCGTTTATCAAGACCTCGCCCTCGCCGAGAACCTCGACATCGTTCAGAACATGTTTCTGGGCAGAGAAGAGACGCGCCTCGGCACGCTCGACGAAGGCACCATGGAGCGAGAAGCGTCACTGACGCTGCAAGGGCTCTCGGTTCGCACCGTCCAGTCCGTGCGCCAGAAGGTTTCGTCTCTTTCGGGAGGCCAACGCCAAACCGTCGCCATCGCGCGATCGGTGCTCAAGAACGCCAAGGTTGTCATCCTCGACGAGCCAACGGCCGCTCTCGGTGTCGCGCAGACCGAACAAGTGCTCCACTTGGTGCGTCGCCTCGCCGATAATGGTGTCGCGGTGATCATTATTAGCCACAACTTGGTCGACGTCTTCAAGGTCGCCGACTACATCGCCGTGCTCTACCTCGGCAAAATGGTCGCCTCGCTCGCGACCGTTGACACGAACAACGACGACGTTGTCGGATACATCACCGGCAGCAAGACCTATGAGGGACAGAACGTATGACCACCACGTCTTCAACCGCGCCACCGACCATTGGGTCGGGTCACGAGGGCGGCGTCCGCGACCAGGTAGTGGCCTGGGCGCGCAACATACGACAGGGCGAGATGGGCGCGTTGCCTGCCATTGGCGGCTTCGTCGTTTTGCTCATCTTGTTTTCGTTCCTTGACAGCACCTTTCTGACGCCCCTCAACCTCGCGAACCTGCTCACCCAAGCCGCGACGCTGATGATGCTGGCTATGGCACTGGTCTTCGTCATCCTGCTCGGTGAGATCGACCTCTCCGCCGGTGTGACCTCCGGTGTCGCGGCGGCAATCTTCGTGGTGCTGGTGCACAACTACCAGCTCAACTGGATTGCAGCGGTGGGCGTTGCGCTCGCGGCCGGACTCGTGATCGGCAGCTTCATCGGTGTCTTCGTGGCGAAAGTTGGAATTCCTTCGTTCGTCGTGACGCTTGGCCTGTTCCTTGGTCTCCAGGGTTTGCAGCTCATCATCATCGGAACCGGTGGCGCGTACCGCATCGAGACTCCAGAGATCTCAGCGATCATGAACAAGAACCTGCCGCTGATTGGCGGGTGGATCGCGTTGGCGGTCGCCATCTCCATCGCCGTCACGATTGCCATCTTCGATCGCAGCCGTCGCGCGCGGGCCGGCGTAGTCAATCGCCCGATTGTGATCATGTTGGCACGGCTTTTGGTCATCGCTGGCGCTGGTTCGCTGTTCGTTGCGTTGCTCAATATCGACCGTTCGGCGAACCGCGGCACCCTCAACGGTGTGGCTATTGAGAAGGTCGCCATCGAGGGTGTGCCGATTGTGGTTCCGATCGCGGTCGGAATTCTCTGGCTCGGCACGTTCGTTCTTGACCGCACTCGATTCGGTCGGCACCTCTACGCGGTTGGCGGCAACCCAGAAGCAGCGCGTCGCGCGGGTATCAAGGTCGCCTCGGTGCGCATCGCGGCCTTCGTGATCTGCTCGACGCTTGCCGTGGTTGCGGGCATCTTCGACGCGAGCCGCATTGGCGTCGTAACGGCGTCGACCGGTGGTCAGATCGTGTTGAGCGGTGTCGCGGCAGCCGTCGTTGGTGGAGTAAGCCTCTTTGGTGGCCGTGGTCGCCTCAGCCATGCGGCTATCGGCGCGCTCGTGATCGCGGTGATCGCGAACGGGCTCGGCCTTCTCGGGCTTCCTTCTGGCGCAAACTACCTCGTCACCGGCGGCGTGCTGATTCTCGCCGCTGCGTTCGACGCGGTATCGCGCAAGCGCGCGGGTGCAACACTCACTCGCTAGAGAGCAACGAATCGATTCGTGGTGCCCGTGCAGCAATCTGTGCGGGCACCACGCTAGTTAAGGAGATGTAGTCATGACCGAAGGCTTTGACCTCACCGGACGCAGGGCCCTCGTCACTGGTGCAGCGCGCGGGCTCGGCCGCGCCATTGCGCTCAGCCTTGCCCGCGCGGGCGCCGACGTCGGGCTCGGTCTGCGCGACGCCAGCGGGGCCGCCGCGCTGGTGGCAGAGATCGAGGCGCTTGGCCGGCGAGCGATCCCGCTCACGATGGATGTGACCGACCTGCGAGCAAGTCGCCTCGCCATCGATCACCTCGTCGATTCGTTCGGCGGCGTCGACATTCTGGTAAACAACGCGGGCGGCGGAATCGGCGCTGCCGCCATCGACGCGACCGAGGCTGACTTCGACGCGGTCTGGGCGCTCAATACGCGATCCACGTTCTTCATCTCGCAACACGCCGCGCAACACATGCGCGGCCATTCCGGCGGTGCGATTGTCAACGTCGCTTCGCAAGCCGGCCTCGTGGCGCTGCCCGGCGAAGTCTCGTACTGTGTCAGCAAGGCCGCGGTCATCCATATGACGCGCTGTCACGCGGTCGAATGGGGGGAGTTCGGCATCCGGGTGAATGCGGTCGCCCCAACCTTCATCGAAACCGACGGACCCGCGGAGGCGCTCGCTGACCCTGAATTTCGCGCCGACACGATTGAACGCATCGCCGCCCTGCACCGCATCGGCGTACCGAGTGAGGTGGCTGATGCGGTTGTCTTTCTCGCCTCCCCCGCCGCCTCGCTCATCACCGGTCACACACTCGCGATAGATGGCGGTTGGACGGCGCGCTGAGCCGGGCGGAATGACAAGATGAGTGCCATGGCAGAAACGATCATCACTGTGCAGGGCCACCATGCAGCGTGGTATCCGGCTGAGCGCGCAACTGTGTCGATCGCCGTGCGGTGTGATGGCCCAGAGCGCGACGCCGTCTTCGACGAGGCCACGGTGGCCGCCGATGCCGCGCGCGCGACGATCGTCGCTCGGCACGATGCGGCGGCTGGACCCATCACGTGGTGGTCGGCCGACTCGGTGCGCGTCTGGTCAGAGCGGCCGTGGAACGATCAAGGCGCGCAACTCGCCCCGGTGCACTACGCCGCACTCGACCTGTCTGCAAAGTTCAGCGACTTCGACGAGCTGCCCCGCTGGATCGAGGCCGTCGTCGCCATCAACGGCGCAACGATCTCGAACATCCGGTGGGAACTCACGCAAACGACAGCGACGGCCGTCACTGCCGAAGTTCGCTCACGGGCGGTGAAGGACGCCGTCGCCAAGGCGGCCGTGTACGCGCAGAGTATCGGGCTCGGCGCGGTCACTGCAACGGCCATCGCCGACCCGGGAATGCTCGGCGACGGCAACACCGGCGGTGGAGCGCCCTACGGTGTAGAACAAGCGATGATGAAGAGCTTTGACGTCGATTCGGCACCAACGCTCGCGCTCAAGCCGGAGCAGATCGAGGTTTCAGCGAGCGTCGACGCACGATTCGTGGCTCGGTAGGCATCGCGTGGGCGCTCTGGACGAGGCGAAAGACAACCTGATCGACAGCCTAGAGGCTGCGAAAGATGCCGCCGTCGACGCGCTCGAGTTCGTGCAGGAGAAGTCGGGTGAGGTGGCAAATAAGGTCGCCGACGCTGCTGGGCACGCGAAAGATCTCGTGACTAAGCGGCGCGATGATCAGCACGAAGTCCCCGCTGACGAGGCCGGCGATCGAGGTCCGATCGACAGCTAGATGAGTGAGTCCTCATGGTCGTAGGCGATGAGGCATCACTCACCTACTCGGTTTTTGGATCGGCGCCGATCGGCGGGGCCTTTGTTCACCATCCCACGGTTACGGACTGTGACCGTGCGTCATAGAGTTGCTAAGAGTTGTATCCGAACGAATGGAATGGAACGCACATGGGCATGGATGACGCAATGGACGACATGAAAGACAACATGGAATCCATGAAAGACAAGTTGGGCGACGTGGCCGACGACGTGAAAGAGAAGCTGTCGGACTTCGCAGAAGACGTGCACGAAAAGATGGACGACGCCAAGGAAGCGGTTCAAGCGAAGTTCCACACGCACGACGACGGCACTGTGCACGACGAAGACCACAACGAGGTTCCGCCAGCGATGTAGTTAGTCGGCTAGTTTTCTAGTCGGCTAATCGCCGAGGTTCTTACGCGCCGAGATTGCGCGGGCGGCTTCACGAGTATCTTGCCGCTCGCGCAACGCTTGGCGCTTGTCGTATTCGCGCTTGCCCTTGGCCACCGCGAGCTCGACCTTTGCGTTGCCGTCGCTGAAATAGATCGACAGCGGAACGAGGGTGTATCCGCCCTCTTTCACCTTGTTGTGAATCTTGAGAATCTGCGCCTTGTGCAGCAGCATCTTGCGCTTGCGGCGCACCGGGTGATTGTTCCACGAACCGGCATTGAACTCTGGGATGTGCACGGCGTCGAGCCATGCCTCGCCATTCTCGATAAAGCCGTAGCCGTCCACGAGGGAAGCTCTACCGGCGCGCAACGATTTGACCTCCGTGCCTGTTAGCACGAGGCCTGCTTCGTAGGTATCCTCGATTGTGTAATCGTGGCGAGCCTTGCGGTTGCTTGCGACAACCTTCTGGCCCTTCTCGCGTGGCATCTGTCTACTCCTGGTCGGTGCGTCTCTTTTGAGAGCGCAGCCTCATAGCTTAGACCTTGAGATAGCGATTGATGGCAAACCCGGCGGAGGCGGCCGCGAGCAGGCCACCGATGATCACGAGTGCTGGTACCACCAGCAGCGCATCCCCCATGCCGACGAGGGTTGCTGCTGGGCCGAGCACGTCGTCGCGCCGCAGATAGCCCTTGACAAAGAACTGCACGATTGCCACTATCGCGCCCCCCGCGAGCAGCGAACCGATGAGGGCGGCGAACACTCCCTCGAGAATGAAGGGGGTCTGAATGAATCGGTTCGAGGCACCAACGAGGCGCATGATGCCGAGCTCGCGGCGGCGCGAGAATGCGCTAAGGCGAATCGTGGTTGCAACCAGCAGTGCCGCCGCGATGAGCATGAGGGTGGCGAGGCCGACCGCGGTGTAGCTTGCGGCGTTGAGTACAGAGAAGATCGGGTCGAGTAACCCGCGCTGGTCTTCGACGCTCTGAACGCCCGCGAGACCCGACAGGGACTCGATCATGACGTCGGCTTGCGAGGGATCCACCAGGTTAAGCCGAAAACTCTCGTTGAGCAGGTCGGGCGTGACGTAGTCGGCGATGGGGCTGTCTTTGAACTGCTCTTGCGCGTTCGCATATGCCTGCTCGTGCGACTCAAAATCGTAGGCCTTGATGAACGGGGCCAGCGTGGTGGAACTGAGCTGGTCCTCCACCGCCGCTATCTGCTCCGCTGTCGCTTCCTGGTTCGCGCAGTTGCCGCTGCTATCGGTCGAGGTGCAGAAGAAGACGGCGACCTGCGCCCGGTCATACCAATACCCCTTCATCTGACCGATCTGCATCTGCAGCAACATCGCCGCGCCAACGAACGTAAGCGAGATGAAGGTCACGAGAATCACCGAGATGACCATCGAGAGGTTTCGGCGAAGGCCGCTTGCCGCTTCGCCGAGTACCAGCCGAAGTCTCACTGTGCCGTCTCCGCTGCGCTGGCGAGCCCGAAAGTTTGGATCGGCATCGACCGGGTCTGGTATCCACCCTTGCGCTCGTCGCGCACGATCTGGCCGCTGATCAGTTCGACGACGCGCCGCTTCATCTGGTCGACAATGCCGGCGTCATGGGTGGCCATTACCACTGTTGTACCGCCGAGGTTGATGCGCTCGAGCAAGGTCATGATGCCCGCGCTCGTCGCAGGGTCGAGGTTTCCGGTTGGCTCGTCGGCGAGAAGAATCGACGGCTTGTTTACGATCGCACGGGCGATCGCTACGCGCTGCTGCTCTCCACCGCTCAACTCGTGCGGAAAGCGCGCAGTCTTGCCGGCGAGCCCGACCATCTTGAGAACGTCGGGCACCGCCTCCTGAATGTAGCCGCGACTTCGGCCGATCACCTGCAGTGTGAAGGCGACGTTGTCGAAGACTGTCTTTTGTGGCAGCAGCCGGAAGTCTTGAAACACCACGCCTAGATTGCGCCTGAAGTAGGGAACTTTGCGGCTGGTGAGAGTCGTGAGGCGTTGACCGAGCACGTGGATCTCGCCAGACGAGGGCTTCTCTTCTCGCAGCACGAGGCGCAAGAAGCTCGATTTACCCGAGCCGCTCGCACCGACCAGAAACACGAACTCGCCCTTGAGAATCTCGATGCTGACATTGTCGAGAGCGGGGCGCGGATTGGTGGCGTACAGCCTGGAGACGGAGTCAAAGAGGATCATGGCAGTCCGAGCCTAGGCAGGCTCGCCTGTCTTTCGCTGAGCGACACCCCTCGACCGAAATGCGACCTACTCGCTGAGGTCGCGTTTGCTAGAGAGGCCGAGGCCGTAACCAAGACGGATCTGGCGTGATTGGAAGCTGCTCGCCCGGAAGTGGCGGATGGCGCAGCACGGCGAGAGTCTCATCCTTGGTCAGGTGGTGCGGAGTATTCGATCGACCGAAGCGGCCCTTTGGGTCGTAGCGGTCGACCGGAAGCGCCACTGCCGAAAGCTCGATGGCCGCAAGGAGCTGGTCGCGTGTGAGGGGGTCAAGGCGAAGCGTGTCTCCCTGCCTAAGGGTGACGAAGAGTTCCACCCGGCGCGAGCTGAACTTCAGCGAAATAGCACGCTTCTCATCCAGCCGATCTAGCTCGAGCACTGCCCGGTCGATGTCGCCGAAAGGCAGGGCACGTCGGCCAAGGCGAAACGTCTGCCTTGAGGCCGAGACTTCGGGCACTCGAGAAGCGACCCGCACGAGGCCGAGCGTAATGGCTCCGGCAACCGCGAGCACGAGGCCGATCGGGTCAAACCCAAAACCTCCGAGCGTCGCTTCGGCTAGACCCGCATCGGCGCGGCGCAGGCCTGGAAGCACGACCCAGTCGCCAGCACCGTCTAGTCGATCGCGCGCTTGCGCCACTTGATGCCCGCATTGATGAAACCATCGAGGTCACCGTCGAAGACGTTCGAGGGGTTGTTGACCTCGTACTCGGTGCGCAGGTCTTTCACCATTTGGTACGGCGCGAGCACATAGCTGCGCATCTGGTCGCCCCAGCTCGCCGTGATAACGCCGGCCAGCTCCTTCTTCTGCGCGGCCTCTTTCTCACGTTCGAGCAGCAGCAGTCGCGACTGCAGCACGCGTAGCGCGGCCGCGCGGTTCTGAATCTGGCTCTTCTCGTTCTGGCAGCTCACCACGATTCCACTCGGCAAGTGCGTGATGCGCACGGCGGAGTCGGTGGTGTTGACGGATTGTCCGCCAGGACCACTTGAACGGAAGACGTCGATGCGGATGTCGCTCTCGGGAACTTCGATCACATCCGTCTGCTCAATGAGCGGCACGACCTCCACTGCGGCAAAGCTGGTCTGGCGTTTACCCGCCGAGTTGAACGGGCTCATGCGCACGAGACGGTGGGTGCCCGCCTCGACGCTGAGCGTACCGAAGGCGTACGGAGCGTCGACCTCGAAGGTGGCCGACTTGATGCCGGCCTCTTCCGCATAGCTGGTGTCGAGCACGGTGGCCGAAAACTTGTGCTGCTCTGCCCAGCGCAGGTACATGCGCAGCAGCATCTCGGCGAAGTCGGCCGCGTCGACGCCACCGGCACCGGCGCGAATGGTGACGACGGCCGCGCGCGAGTCGAACTCCCCCTTGAGCAGGGTCTGCACCTCGAGGTCGCCCACCACCTTCTGCACGGATGCGAGCTCGGCGTGCACATCGGCCGCGGCAGACTCGTCCGCCTCTTCATTTGCGAGCTCAACCATGATCTCGAGGTCGTCGAGTCGCTGCTCGATGCTCGCGATGCGGGCGAGCTCGCCCTGTCTGTGGCTGAGCGCGGAGGTGATGCGCTGGGCTTTGTCTGTGTCGTCCCAGAGATCTGGCACGCCAGCTTGCTCACTAAGATCGGCAATCTCGGCGGTGAGCCGCTCGACGCCAACGACCGAGCGGATGTCGGCAAACGTGGCGCGGAGGGCAGCTATCTGCTCGGCAATATCCAGCTCGATCATGTCGTGGCGAGTCTACCCGAGGGCACGACGACGACGACGGCGCGATCACACCGGCGGCATAGCGTCAGACCGGGCGCTGGTCTTCCGCGGACCGGCCGGAGGCGTCGCCTGTCACGGGTTGCGCGACAATCTGCTGGTGCAGGTGCACCGGCTCGACCGCGCCACCCTTCTTCTCCTGTCGGCGCTTGAGCGCAAGATTGAGCGCCTCGACGACGATCGCGAATGCCACCGGGCCGTAGATGAGGGCCTTGTCGACGTGAACGTCGAAACCGTCGGCAATCAAGAAAGCACCGATCATGACGAGGAACGCGAGCGCGAGCATCTTGACCGTCGGGTGACGATTGACGAAGGCAAAGATGTACTTAGCTACGAACAACATCAGGGCGAACGACAGCACAACGGCGGCGATGATCACGACGAGGTTGTCAACCATGCCGACTGCGGTAATCACCGAGTCGAACGAGAAGACGATGTCGAGCAACAGGATCTGCCCGAGCACGGCGCCGAACGTCGCGGTCGAGCGAGCCGACGACGCGTGACCCTCGTGGCCTTCCAGCTTCTCGTGAATCTCGCGCACCGCCTTGTAGACGAGAAATAGCCCTCCGCCGATCAGGATGAGGTCCCGCCCCGAGAAGCCCATGCCAAACAGCACGAATAGGTCAGCCGTGAGGCTGATGATCCACGAGGCTGCGAACAACAGCAGGATGCGCACGAGCATGGCGAGGGAGAGGCCAAGGTTGCGCGCCCTCGCCTGCTGCTCTGGCGGCAGTTTGCTCGCCAAAATTGAGATGAAGATGACGTTGTCGACCCCAAGGATGATCTCGAGCACAAACAAAGTGAGGAACGCGACTAGCAAATCGGGCGTGAATTCGAACGACAACTCCATGGTGCCAACGCTAATCGAATCGCGCAGCGCGCTGAGACCACTTGGGGGCTGTAACCCGGACTCTCATCGGAGGGCGTAGAGGCGACGTGTGGCACCGAGACGCGCGACGCGCCGGAGTAGCGCGGGAGTAGCCTAGGGACGATGAGCGCGACGCCAGAGTTCCAGTTCCGGTCGATAGCGCTACCCGCACTTCTGCCAACGTTGCTGTTCTCGATTGGCGAGGGAGCGATCCTGCCGATCATTCCGCTGGTTGCGACCAACCTCGGCGCGACGCTCGCGGTTGCGGGCCTCATCGCGGCCATGGTGATGGTGGGTCAGCTTATCGGCGACATCCCGAGCGGATGGGTGGTCTCGCGCATCGGTGAGCGCGCCGCGATGATCTGGTCGGCGCTGGTAGCCGTCGTCGGGCTCGTGCTGTCGCTACTCGCACCGACGCCAATGCTTCTCGGCCTCGCGATGCTGCTCGTCGGGCTCGCCACCGCGGTCTTCGCCCTCGCGCGGCACGCCTTCATGACGAGTTTCGTACCGATCGCCTACCGTGCGCGCGCTCTCTCAACTCTCGGCGGAACATTCCGACTCGGCTTCTTCATCGGGCCATTCATCAGTGCAGCCGTCATTCACCTGACCGGCGACACCCGCTCGGTCTTTCTCGTGTTCATTGTTGGATGCCTCGGCGCCGCCGGTCTGCTCTTGCTGCTTCGCGACCCCAGCAGCGCACTCGCCGCGACGCGCGCTCTGACCGCAGGCGAGAGCCTCGTCGCGCGGGAGTCACAGGGATTGTTCCGCACGATCTGGGCGAGCCGTGGCGTGCTCGCGCGATTGGGCAGCGGGGCCGCGTTGATTGGGGCGATGCGGGCAAGTCGGCTGGTGATCCTGCCGCTGTGGGCCGTCTCTATCGGCATCGCTGACGCACAGACGGCAATCATCATCGGCATCGCCGGTGCGGTCGACTTCGCCTTGTTTTACGTGAGCGGGCAGATCATGGATCGTTTCGGCCGCCGCTGGAGCGCGGTGCCCTCGATGATCGGCCTTGCCGCCGGGCATCTCGCGCTCGCCTTTACCCACGACGCTCACGCCGCCGTTGCCTGGTTCATCGCAGCGGCCATGCTCATGTCGGTGGCCAACGGAATCGGCAGCGGGATTCTGATGACCCTCGGCGCCGACCTCGCCGACCGAAGAAACCCGGCCCCCTTTCTCGGTGCGTGGCGTTTCACCGGCGACGCCGGAAGCGCCGCAGCGCCGCTCGCCCTGTCGGCAATCACCGCGGCGCTCTCGCTCGCGGTGGCGAGTGGTGTGATGGGCGCGCTCGGGTTGCTCGGCGCGGCAATTCTGTTGCGGTACGTGCCGCGCCGGGACCGGCCAAGCGACTAGCCGCTGTCAGCGGCGCGGGGCAGAATCGACTCATGTGCGCGAGCTATGGACTTGACCCCCGCATCGGCGACTACGCGAGTTTTGCGGCCGCCCACGACACCGCCGCGATGCAGTCGCTGCTCGCCTGGGCAGAAGCCAACGAGGGCGCCGTGATTCGCCCGACCGGGCGCATCGCCCGCAATCTCAACCCGGTGATCCGGGGCGCGAACTTCGAAAGGGCGTGGTGGGGGTTTCTGGCCAACGGCGAGCCGGTGAAGTTTCCGTCGATCAACACCCGCGTCGAGAGCCTGCTCGACAAGCCGGGCAAGGCCAATAAACGCGTGCTCGTGCCCGCGAGCTACTGGTTCGAGCACGAGAAGCCGAGCAAGACCCGCTACGCCTTCACCCTGCCCGGGCGCGAGCTGTTCGGCATCGCCGCCATCGCCCAGACCGCGCGCCTCGACGAGGGAACCATCACGACTTACAGCATCGTCACGCAACCGGCGGCTGCGCACATTACCGACATTCACGACCGCATGCCTCTCGTCATCGCGCCGAGCATGTACGCGAGTTGGCTCGATGAGGGTCTGCAGGGCAGCCGCGAACTCGTTGAGGCAGCCGCTGCCTCTTCGGCGGAGCTTGTGCCGCGCGTGTTGGCCGCGGCGGACCCAAGCAAATGAGCATCGACGGATAGTGCATCACCCCGGCCACAGAGCCACCGAGGCACCGAGGCACCGAGCGAGACGACTGAGCGTCGCCCTAGTCGAACACCGACCTAGTCAAACACCGACCTAGTCGAACACCGACCGCGCACGGGCGGTTACCTCGATGCGAAAGCCGTCCGGAACGAGCAACGACACGAGCGG
>JANONY010000114.1:0-4247 GCA_031421055.1 Actinomycetes bacterium
GACGAGCTCGGCGAGCGGCTCAAGTGTTGCCAGGCAGCGGGCGGCGGTGCTGCTGATGAGCTTGCGCGGACCGTATGCCGCGATGCCAGCCGCGATGCTCGCGGCTTGGTCGCGGCCGCGCTGCATCAGCGGCCGGGTGCAATCTGGGCCGTCCCAGGTCTCTGGCTGCACCGCTTTACCGTGCCGAAGGGCGATGATCGCGAAGGTACGGGCATTTCGATCGGCGCGACGTTGCTCGAAACGGTCGAGCACATCGAGGTCGTGCGGATAGCTGAGGATGGCGCGCGCCTTCTTGAGCGACACCCACTTGAGAGCGGCGACTTCTGCATTCGCGGTGAACCGACTCGCCGCAACAGCCGCGTCACTCACCTCGGCGGCCCAGTAGTAGACCACCTTCTCCCGGCCGTTGGGCAGGGTGTACTCGACGGTTCCGAGCGGCGCGCCAAGCGTGATGGCGATGCCGGTCTCTTCGCGTATCTCGCGCACCGCCGTCTGCGGCAGTGTTTCGCCAGGGTCGACCTTGCCTTTGGGCAATGACACGTCAGCGCGGTCGCCGCGGTAGATCACCAGCACGCGGAGCTTGCCGTCGATGTAGCGCCAGCAGAGGGCGCCAGCGGCGAGTACAGGCGCTGCCGTCACCGGGCGCTCCCTGGGCGTTTGCGAGCGGTGATTTTCTGCATCAGCACATTCTGCAGATCGTGCAGCGGCGATCCGTCGTCACTCGTGCTCGCGCGGGTCCACTCGCCGTCGCCATCGAGCGTCCAGGCGGCCGTGCCCTCGGCCATCGTGATGTCGAAGAGCTCGTCGATCTGGACGAGGTGAGTTGGAGCGACCAGTCGCACAAGAGCCTCGACGCGCCGATCGAGGTTGCGATGCATCATGTCGGCCGAGCCGATGTAATACTGCGGGTCGTCATTGTTGATGAACGCGAAGATGCGCGAGTGTTCGAGGTAGCGACCGAGCAGCGAGCGAACGCGAATATTCTGGCTCAGCCCTGGCACGCCCGGCTTGAGCGAGCAGATTCCGCGTACGACGAGGTCGACCGAGACACCCGCGTTGCTCGCGCGGTAGAGCGCGTCGATGGTCGCTTCGTCGACGATCGAGTTGACCTTGATGCGAATTCCCGATGGCAGCCCAGCCTTCGCGTTCGCCGTCTCGGTGTTGATGCGCTTGAGCAGCCCCTTGCGCAAATGGAGAGGGGCAACCAGCAGTCGCTTGAACTTCTTCTCGATGGCGTAGCCGCTCAGCTCGTTGAACAGGCGGGTCAAATCTTTGCCGACCTGCGGATCCGCCGTCAGTAGCCCGAGGTCTTCATAGATGCGGCTAGTTTTCGGGTTGTAGTTGCCCGTACCGATGTGGCTGTAATGCTTGAGCACGCCGTTTTCTTGCCGAACGACGAGAGCGAGTTTGCAGTGGGTCTTGAGGCCGACGAGCCCGTAGACAACGTGCACGCCGGCCTTCTCGAGTTTGCGCGCCCACGAGATATTCGCGGTCTCGTCAAAGCGCGCCTTGATCTCGACCAGCGCCAGTACCGCCTTTCCCGCCTGTGCCGCGGCGATGAGGGCCTCGATGATCGGGCTATCGCCGCTCGTGCGGTAGAGCGTCTGCTTGATGGCGAGCACGTGGGGGTCTGCGGCTGCCTGTTCGAGGAAAGCCTGCACGCTCGTCGCGAACGACTCGTACGGGTGGTGCAGCAGAATGTCGTGGCGCGCGATCGACGAGACGATGTTGGGCGCCGCGGCGGCGTCGCGCGGCAGCAGCTGCACCGCGGTGGTCGGTAGGCGCTTCGGGTACTTGAGCGAGGGGCGGTCGAGCTTCATCAGCTGAAAGAGCCCGCCGAGGTCGAGCGGCGCCGGCAGGCGGTAGACCTCGTGCGCCGTGATGTCTAGTTCGCGCACGAGAAGCTCGAGGGTGACGTCATCCATGTCGTCGGTGATCTCGAGGCGGATCGGCGGCCCAAATCGCCGACTGAGCAGTTGCTTCTCGAGCGCCTGCAGCAGGTTCTCGTTCGGATCCTCCTCAACCTCCACGTCTTCGTTGCGGGTTACCCGAAACTCGTGGTGCTCGAGAATTTCCATGCCGGGAAACAGCTCTTCGAGGTGATTGCTAATGAGGTCTTCGATCGGGATGTAGCGAAGGCGACCGCTGCCGTCATCCGGCAATTGAACAAAGCGTGGCAATACCGTCGGCACCTTGAGGCGGGCGAACTCGACCTTCTGCGTCTTCGGGTTGCGCACGCGCACGGAGAGGTTGAGTGAGAGCCCAGAAATGTAAGGGAAGGGATGCGCCGGGTCGACCGCGAGTGGCATGAGCACTGGAAAGATCTGGTCAGAGAAGATCTCGTCGATCTTGGCGCGATCGCTCTCTTCGAGGTCGGCCCAGGTCTCGATGTGGATGCCAGCCTCGTCCAGCGCTGGCTTCACGAGATCACGAAACGCCGTCGCGTGCCTTGCCTGCAGTTCGTGTGCGCGGGCGCTCACGTTGGTGAGCACGACACCGGGCGCGGTGCCGATATTGGTAGGCACGGCGAGGCCGGTGGCGATGCGGCGCGTGAGCCCTGCGACGCGCACCATGAAGAACTCGTCGAGGTTGCTCGCGAAGATCGCGAGAAAGTTCGCGCGCTCGAGCAGCGGCAGCTTGGGGTCTTCTGCCAGCTCGAGCACGCGCTGGTTGAAGGCGAGCCAGCTGAGCTCGCGGTCGAGGTAGCGATTGTTGGGCAGCGTTCCGTCGTCGACGCTCGACGAAGCGTCGACGTCGTACTCGTCGAGCGTGTCAGTCACGTCGACTTCTGCGGCGGCAGGGGTGTCGCTGTCCATGCGTTTATCCTGCCATCACGAGGTGTACCCGCCGTCAATCGGTTAGGGCTGTATGCCGATCGCGCGCAGATCGTCGAGCAGTGCCTCAAACCGTTCGGAGCCGAGTTTCAAGCGCCACTGCTGCGCGAGCTCGATTGAGAGATCGACGGCGGTGTCGCAGAACTCTGCGCCGAGCTCGGTGAGTTCAACCACCAGCGCCCTCTTGTCAGACGGATCTGGCGTCGTGCGTACGTAGCCCGCGCTCTCGACGTCGCGCACGAGCCCGCTCATTGCCTGACGGCTGATTCCGGCCCGGGTCGCCAGCGTGCTGATGTTGGTGCCAGTTGGGTCAAGCCCGGCGAACACTGGCACGTGAGCCGGGCGCACGGAGTAGCCCTCCAAGGCGAGCGCCGTGAACAGGCTCGTGCCGATGGCGGTGGACGCCGTGGAGACCAGGCGAAGGAGGTCATTTTCGCCCGCGGCAGCGAAACGCATGAGTGCATCGCCTGCAGACATACGGAACCTCCCAACAGATACGCAACCAGCTTGACAAACTATGCAACGCCCTTGACAATAAAGGCAACCTAGTTGCCCAATTAGGTTCTCACAAAGTTCAAGGAGAAACCATGCCAGCCACACTCGAAGCACCAGCCGTCGGCACCATCATGCCCGACATCGCGTTCACTGACGCGAACGGCGCCGTCGTCACACTGGGCGAACTCACCGCTGGCCGCCGGGCGCTCGTCTACTTCATGCGTGCGGCGACCTGCCAGTTCTGCAACGCGCACGTGCAGAAGATCAGCGGGATGGTCGCCGCGGGGGAGCTCGCTGACGTCGCCGTCGTCATCGTGACGCCTGGCGACGCGAAGGATGTGGCCACCGTCACCAGCAAGCTGCCGAAGGCGGCCGTGACTGTGGTTGCTACCGGTACCGAGAGCCGCTCGGCCGTCGGCCTCAGCAGCTTCCTGACCATGCAGCACAGCGGCACCTTCGTGCTCAGCGCGACCGGACGCGTGCTGGCCCAGCGCACCGCAACGATGCCAACCGCGAGCTTCTCGCGCTCAGAGGCGCTCGCGGCCCTCGCAGGCTAAGCCGAGCGGCTTCACGTGCTCGTGCCGCCGCAAAAGCAGGTTATGCGAGTCGATTCCATGCGTTTGCGGCGGTTCGAGCGCGGGTCGCGCGGGGTTCGAGCCCGGGTCGCGCGCGTCGCGGGCCCCGTGCCGCGGGCCGCGGGTCGCGCGGGCTCAGACGCTCGTCGGCATCCGCTCGTTGTCGTCTTCGTAGATGTTGAAGCGGTAGCCAACGTTGCGCACGGTGCCGATGAGCGACTCGAGGTCGCCGAGTTTTGCGCGAAGGCGACGCACGTGCACATCGACCGTGCGTGTGCCGCCAAAGTAGTCGTAACCCCAGACCTCGCTGAGCAGCTGTTCGCGCGTAAACACTCGCGAGGGG
>JANONY010000115.1:0-3772 GCA_031421055.1 Actinomycetes bacterium
TGGCACGCTGGAGATTAGAGAGACGGCCATTTCTGGCCGTCCCGCGACGCCAGCGCCGACGCCCGTCTCGG
Source organism: Actinomycetes bacterium (assembly GCA_031421055.1). GTDB lineage: Bacteria > Actinomycetota > Actinomycetes > Actinomycetales > Microbacteriaceae > Conyzicola. The sequence goes on from JANONY010000115.1 coordinate 72, forward strand.
GCGTCGGTTGCCAGCGTCTAACTGTTAGGCGCCGACCTTGAACCGGGCGAAGCCGGTCACGGTCAGTCCAGAATCCGCGAGCACCTTGGCGATCGAGAGTTTATTGTCTTTCGCGTAGTCCTGATCGAGCAGGGCGACCTGCTTGAAGAACGCACCGACGCGTCCCTCAACGATCTTCGCGAGGGCAGCTTCTGGCTTGCCCTCGCCGCGGCTGATCTCCTCGACGATGCGGCGCTCCGCCTCGACGGCAGCCGCTGGCACCTCGTCGCGAGACAGGTACTGCGGGTCGGCGAACGAGATGTGCTGAGCAACCGAGCGAATCGTGTCGTCGTCGTCACCCGCGTACGCCACGACAACGCCAACCTGCGGTGGCAGGTCTTTGCTGGTGCGGTGCAGGTAGATCGAGAACTTCTCGCCAGGGATGCGAGCAACGCGACGCAGCTCGATCTTCTCTCCGAGAATCGCAGCCTCGTTCTCGATCAGACTGCCGACCGTCTCTGATCCGGCCGCGGTCGCGAGTGCAGCCTCGACGGTCTCGGCGCCCGAGTCGGCGAGGGCAGCGAGTACGGCGTTGCCGAGGTTGACGAACTTCTCGCTCTTGGCGACGAAGTCGGTCTCGCAAGCGAGCTCGATCAACGTCGTGGCGGTTGCGCTTTGGACGGCGCCAACGAGGCCCTCGCTGGTGGAGCGGTCAGAGCGCTTTGCGTTGCTCTTTGCGCCCTTGAGACGGAGGATCTCGGTGGCCTTCTCGATGTCGCCCTCGGCTTCGACGAGCGCGTTCTTGGTGTCGACCATGCCGGTGCCGAGGCGCTCGCGCGGGGTCTTGATGTCTTCAAGCTTGACGTCTGCCATGAGGGGCTTCCTTACTTCTCGTCGGATTCGGTGGTCGCTTCTGGCTCGGCCGCCGCCTCTACAGCTGGCTCGGCTACTGCCGCCGCTTCGGGCTCGGCCGCAGCCGGGGCTTCAGTTTCTGCCTCGGCCGGAGCCTCGGTTACTGCCTCGGCCGGAGCCTCGGCAACGGCTTCGGTGCCGGCGAGAAGCTCGGCTTCCCACGCGGCGAGAGGCTCGACCTCGGAGCCTTCTTCTGGCTTCTGGTGACGCTGGATCAGGCCTTCGGCAGCGGCATCCGCAATGATGCGGGTCAGCAGCGCGACGGAGCGGATGGCGTCGTCGTTGCCCGGAATCGGGTACTGAACTTCGTCTGGGTCGCAGTTCGTGTCGAGAATAGCGATGACCGGGATGCCGAGCTTGTGTGCCTCGTCGATGGCGAGGTGCTCTTTCTTGGTGTCGACAACCCAGATCGCCGACGGCGTCTTCGTCAGGTTGCGAATACCACCGAGGCTCTTCTGCAGCTTGACCAGCTCGCGCTTCTGAATGAGCAGTTCTTTCTTGGTGAAACCGCGCGTCGTGTCGTCGAAGTCGACTTCTTCGAGCTCCTTCATGCGTGCGAGGCGCTTCGAAACCGTCTGGAAGTTCGTGAGCAGACCGCCGAGCCAGCGCTGGTTGACGAACGGTTGGCCGACGCGCTGAGCCTGCTCGGCGATCGAACCCTGTGCCTGCTTCTTGGTGCCAACGAAGAGGATGGTGCCGCCGTGGGCAACGGTGTCCTTGACGTAGTCATAGGTCTTGTCGATGTGCGCGAGCGACTGCTGGAGGTCAATGATGTGGCTGCCGCTTCGTTCCGTGAGAATGAAGCGCTTCATCTTTGGGTTCCAGCGACGGGTCTGGTGCCCGAAGTGCACGCCGCTGTCGAGCAGTTGGCGAATGGTTACAACGGCCATGGCCGGTTCTCTTTTCTGGCAGGCATAAGCCGGCCCTCAGTTGTTTTTCGCTGCCGTACGGCGCGAAACCTGGTGCTCGGCGGACATCCGCCCAGTTTGTCGCACGAAACTAAAACTGGGACTGGAGGATGTGTGCCTGTGTAGACGAGCACGCGTAGTCACCCCGCTTGCGCGAGGTGCAGCAAAAATCATAGCATTTCCGCGCGGGATCGCCCTCCCCGCACGCTGCTCGCCCTGCTGGGCGCGCGCCGCGGGGTGCCCCGGCCGCGACCGTGCACCGCGCGACGCCCGGTCGGTCGTTAGACCAGCGCCGCGTCGATTGCCTTCTCGTGCGTGGTGGTGACCGCGCGCGAAGCCCGTGGCAGCGTCACGAGCAGCAGCACGATGAACACGACAGGCATGAACGCCGCGGTGGAGGCCTGGGCTACGGTGATCGCGCCGGCGCCAATGTAGACGAGGGTGGCGATCCAGTCAATGGCTTGCACGCCGACCATCGTGATGATCCAGGCACGGTACTTGAGCGGATCGCGGATGGCAAGGATCATTCCGACGGCGTATCCCAACGCTCGAGCACTGAACAGGGCGAACATCCAGTACGCCCATTGCGGCGTCTCGGCTAGGCCGAACGATTCGGCGAGCGTGCCAGGGATGAACAGGAAGAGCAGCCCGAAAACGATTTGGAAGAGGGCGACGGCGCCGAGGGTGATGCGGAGGATGAGAGTTCTCACGAGGTGTCCTTTGTATTTATGCGGCCTCGCTCTGAGGCCTCGACAAGCCTTGCGCACCTTGGTACACTAAGTAAACTAGTTACAAAATAGTGCTGTAGTTACATTTTGTATACTAATGAATTTGACGGGCGTTTTTTGTTCGAGCCGCGTTTGTACTGAGCTAGCGATTGCGAGGGGCACCACATGGGCCTACTGGGATGCCCGATCGGCAAGGCGGTCGCCGTGCTCGACGGAAAGTGGACGTTGCTCGTGCTGCGCGAACTGTTTGCCGGCACTCGCCGCTTCGGCGAGTTGCGCGAGGCGCTGCCAGGCATCAGCCCAAAGACACTGAGCGAGCGCTTGCGTTCTATGGAAGCTCAGGGCCTCGTGCACCGTAAGGTTTTTGCCGAAGTACCCTTGCGCGTCGAGTACTCGCTCACTCCTCTTGGGCACACTCTCGACCCCGTCATCCAGTCCCTCAAGGAGTGGGGAACCGCGTGGGCTGACCAGACTTCGGTACCGAGCGCCTAAACACCGCGCCCGCGTGCAGCATGGTCAGCATGAAACTGCTGCTCGCTGTGCTCCTCGTGCTTCCTGCTGGCGTCGCGGCCCCCACCGCGCGCTGGATGTGGCCGGTCGACCCGCCGCGCGTCGTGACCCGCGCCTACCTAGCTCCCGCCACCCCGTGGGCGTCAGGTCACCGCGGCGTCGATGTCGAGTCGAGGTCGACGGTGGTGTACGCGCCCGCCGATGGGGTCGTGCACTTCGCCGGATTCGTGGTCGATCGTCCGGTGCTCTCGATCAAGCACGCCGGCGCCGTGCTGTCGTCGTTTGAGCCGGTGACGACGACTCTCGTCGCGGGCGACCTGGTGCGGCGCGGCGACGTCATCGGTACGCTCGAGCCCGGGCACTGCCGCGTCGTGCTGTGCCTGCACCTCGGCGCGCGCATTGGCGGGGAATACGTGTCGCCCCTGCTGTTTCTCGGTGGGGTGCCGCGGTCGGTGCTGTTGCCGACGCGGCGCGGCTCGGCGCCCCAGCAGGTATCACGCGGCGCGGCGCGGCGCCCCAGCAGGTATCACGCGGCGCGGCGCGCTTCGGTAGGAAGAGCACGCGGCGCTGCGGGTGAATCTCCTACCGAGGCGCGGGTGCTCGCGGGTTTTGCAGCGTGCACCGCGCGCAGCGCGCGCGACCGCACCCGCGCCTGGATAGGTAC
>JANONY010000116.1:0-2124 GCA_031421055.1 Actinomycetes bacterium
AGGTCGTCGACCGTGGAAGTTACGACACCATCTCGGCAGCCGACGCCGTCGAGCGCCTGAGCGACTGGCGCTGGTACGGTGGCGCCGGCCCCGAGTACCAGGGCGGCGCAATGATGTACGCCGCTGACTCCAGCCGCTCAGTTCAGTCGACGGTCGAAGAAGATGCACCGGCAGAAGAGCCAACCAGCGAGCCGACGAGCGAGCCAAGCAGCGAGCCGGGTACCGGTGGCGGCGCCGCCCCGGGAACCGAGCCAGGGACCGACCCGGGGACGGAACCTGAGCCGGCGCCAACTGTCCTGCCAACCGAGGAGCCGGTTGTCGAGCCGATTCCAGAACCGATTCCAGAGCCAACCCCAGAGGTCGTCGTCGTGACAGTCGAGAAGGCCGAGAAGACGCTGCTTCTCATGTGGGACTCCGAGGGCAACGGGTGGCTCGTGCCCGGCTTCGCGATGCCGCACCCTGAGGGATGGTGGAACACGGTTGTGTCCCTCATTGACGGAGTGATCGAGCTGCCGGAGCCGATTCTGATCGAGCCGTACACGGACGACATGGTGGTGCTCGACTAACTCACGCACCGATAGGAGCGCCGTCTGCGAGGGTGCGGGCGGCGCTCTTTTGCGTGCTTGTAAGCCCGAAAGCTAGCTATGGCAAGCATCCCCCCGATTTGAGGCTGACCCTTGTTTGGGGTCAGTTGACGGCCCTCGCAGCTGGTATCGGAACAGCCGTCGGCTACACGGCCGGGCGTATGGCCAGGTTCAGCGTCGCGAGCGCGTCTTCGCTGTACCGAGCGTGTGAAACTTGATGAATGACCACCGTCAGCGCCTACGCCGCCCCCTCTGCCACCGAACCCCTGTTCAAGACAACAATCCAGCGCCGCGACGTCGGCGAGACCGACGTGCTCATCGAGATCGCGTACGCGGGCATCTGCCACTCCGACATCCACACGGTTCGCGGCGAGTGGGGCGCGATCGCCTACCCGCAGGTGGTCGGCCACGAGATCGTCGGCACAGTCACAGAGGTCGGATCGGCCGTCACCAAGCACAAAGTCGGCGACCGCGTCGGTGTCGGCTGCATGGTCGACGCCTGCATGGAGTGCGAGAACTGCACGCTCGGTGAAGAGCAGTACTGCCTCAACGGCAACGTCGGCACGTACACAAGCGTCGATCGCGACGGCACCATCACGCAGGGCGGCTACTCGACGCACATCGTCGTCGTAGAGCACTTCGTGCTGAAGGTGCCAGAGAGCATCCCAATAGAGGCGGCCGCGCCATTGCTGTGCGCGGGCATCACGACCTACTCCCCTCTGTCGCACTGGAAGGCCGGGCCGGGCACGGATGTGGCGGTCGTCGGCATCGGAGGCCTCGGCCACATGGCGGTCAAGTTCGCCCACGCGATGGGCGCCAACGTTACCGTACTCTCGCAGTCAGAGAAGAAGAGGGATGACGCGGCCCGTCTCGGCGCGCACCACTACTTCGCGACGAACGACCCCGCCACTTTCAAAGAATTGACGAGCTCGTTCGACCTGATTATCAACACCGTCAGCGCGAACATCGACATCAACGCCTACCTCGGCCTGCTGCGACTCAACGGCACGCTCGTCAACGTCGGGGCTCCGCCAGAACCACTGCCGATCAAGGTCTTCAAGCTCATGGACAACCGCCGGTCGTTCGCGGGTTCTGGCATCGGAGGCATTCGTGAGACGCAGGAGATGCTGGACTTCTGCGCAGAACACGGCATCGCCTCCGACGTCGAGGTGATCGCCGCAGCTGACATCAACGAGGCGTACGAGCGCGTGCTCGCTTCAGATGTGCGCTACCGCTTCGTGATTGATATCGCGACGTTGTAGCTATAGCGCTTCACTGAGCCGTGACCGCAGCTCGGAAAGTTGAGCGCGCAGCCGCACCGGCATCCGATCGCCGAAGGTCTCGAAGAACTCTTCGGTCGAGTCAGCCTCTGCCAACCACGACAAACGGTCGACCGCGAAAAGCTTCTCGAGCGATACATCGAGCCCGTCGACGTTGAGCGTCGTCGGTACGAGGCCGAGCGGACCGTTCACCGCTGGAGCCGAGCCCGCCACGCGGTCGAGAACCCACTCGAGCACACGAGAGTTCTCGCCGAATCCGG
>JANONY010000117.1:0-9715 GCA_031421055.1 Actinomycetes bacterium
CTCTTCGTCGCCCTCGAAGAACTCGGTCAGTAGTTCGGCGTGGCGCTTGAACGCGTTTGCGACGAAGCCTAGGCCCGGTTCGAACTTTTCACTCTTGCCGCTGAATGCAGCAGCCAGATCACCGAAGAGCCATGGGCGGCCGAGGCATCCGCGACCGACGACGACCCCGTCGCAACCGGTCTCGCGCACCATGCGGAGGGCGTCATCCGCCGACCAGATGTCGCCGTTGCCGAGAATCGGCACGTCGGTGATCGCCTGCTTCAAGGCTGCGATCGCCGACCAGTCGGCGGTGCCGCTGTAGAACTCGGCAGCGGTGCGCGCGTGCAGGGCGATGCTCGCGACGCCGGCACCCTGTGCGGCCTTCCCTGCCTCGAGGTAGGTGAGGTGATCGGAGTCGATACCCTTGCGCATCTTCACGGTCAGCGGCACATCGCCGGCCGCCTTCACCGCGCCCTCGACGATCGCACGGAACAGATCGCGCTTCCACGGCAGAGCCGCTCCCCCGCCCTTCTTGGTGACCTTGGGCACCGGGCAGCCGAAGTTGAGGTCGATGTGGTCAGCGCGGTCCTCGGCGACGAGCATCGTCACCGCCTCGGCCACGGTCTTCGGGTCGACTCCATACAGCTGGATGCTGCGGATCGTCTCCGACTCGTGGTGCGTGATGAGGCGCATGCTCTCGCGCGTGCGTTCGACCAGTGCGCGGCTCGTGATCATCTCGCTCACGTAGAGACCGGCACCGTACTCGCGGCACAGTCGTCTGAACGCGGTGTTAGTGATGCCAGCCATCGGTGCAAGCACCACTGGCACGTCGAGGGTCAGCTTGCCGATGCGCAGCGGAGGCGCCCCGGCCGTGACAATAGACATGTGTCAATTGTCCCAGAAAGGTGCCGAAGGAATGTTTGATGTTCTCAGTTTCGGCGACGGGCGTCTCACGGTGGCGAGCAAGGAGACCCCTGTCCGCGAGTTGACCGTGAATGGCATCGCATTCAGAACGCTCCTCGACGCCGTCTCGAGTATCCGGCCAGGGCCGATTTCGCCGATCACCGCGCAATGGGAGGGTAGCCGTCGCTACCTCCGTGGGCTACTCGGCGAAGAACAGACCGAGCCGGTTCGTGACGGGCGCGTCGTTCTTGCGGTCTGTCCCTCGTGTTTTGACGCGTCGTGCGGGATGCTCATCGCTGGTTCGCTCGCGATAGGACCGCGATACGTGTCGTGGTCGTCCATCGGCCTTGAGCACGAGCACCCCGGAACCTTAGTGAAACGGTTTCACGGGCTACTCGGGCGATTCCGAGCGGACGTCATCGCACCCGAAGAGTGGTGGACCCCGAGCGCATTCGCTCCCGAGTGGGGCTTCAGATTCGATCGGGAACAGTACTTCTCGGCGATCGCCGCGGAGCTCGATCGATTCGAAAAGACCTCCGTGCCGACCGAGAGCCCGGCGAAGCGACTGCGCAAAAGGGGCAAAGCATGAAAACCGGTCGCGAACGCGTTGCAGCGGATGCCGCTGCCCGCGGCATCGAGATCGAGTTCGTCGAGCGCGCGACCGCGCGCACCCTCGAGGAGGCGGCGGCGATCATGGGGATCACGCCCGCCGACATCGTTAAGTCGCTCGTCGTGAAGCGCAGCGATGACACCTTCCTTTTCGCTCTCGTTCCCGGCAATCGACAGATCGCGTGGGCGAAGCTTCGCACCGTGGTGGGGGTAAACAAGCTGCAACTGCCAGAGGCCTCGGTCGCGCTGGAAGCGACGGGGTATGAGCGCGGAACCATCACGCCGCTCGGAAGCGCTCATCCGTGGCCCGTTTTTGCTGATGAGAGGCTTGTCGGCAGAAGCGTTGCCATGGGTGCCGGAGAGCACGGATTGAGCGTCTTTGTGTCGGCTGACCAGCTTATTCTCGGTCTCGGCGCGACGGTAGCAGACCTCAGCGACTAGCCCCCATTAGAGGCGCCCCCAAAAGAGTCGCCCCCGTACTAGGCACAGGGGCCGTTGAGGGGTTAAGCTCACTCAACGCAAGTCAGGGGGAATCTGATGTCTGAAGCAACGATGATTGCACACGACGTTCCGGAGGGGTGGTACGCCGACCCCGAGAACCCGCGCATGCAGCGGTATTGGGACGGCTCCGACTGGAGCGATCACGTGCGCTATTCCGACGTGGCGTCGATGCCGCGCTTGACTATTGCGGCCGAGCCGTCGTTCCACTTCGACTCCGATGTTGCCAGCCTTGCCGATCACCAGGCAGTGCTCGCGTACATCTCAAGGCCGAGCGTTGCTGCGCCTTCCGCCGTTGAGGCGCCCTTCGTCATCGAGGTCCCTGCACTTGCCTCTCCGGCGTACGCAGCACTCTCGTACGCCGCGCCGTCTTTTGCCGCCCCCGCGTTCGAGCCCCAGCAGCACCTCGCCGCCGAGCCGTACTTTGTGGCACCCAGCTTCGCCGCCGTGCCGCAGCCATTCGCGAAACGCGACTTCTCGGCGCAGGCAGCCTTTGCAGCCGAGGGCCAAGGCATTGCCTACGTGCCCCTGCGCAACTACTACTCACCGCCCAGCGGCCGCGCCGAGTCGTGGAACCCGCGCGCTTTCTCGCCAAGTACTGCGGCGATCTGGCTGATGGCACTGAGCCCGGCCGTGTGGGTCGCCCTGCAAGTTGTGGGCCCCCTGCTGGCTCCGTCAGCAGCCGCGCCAGCGCTGTCGCTCGCAGTGTCCGCAGCAGTGTTCGTTGTTCTCTTCCTGTGCATGCTGGCAGACCGCAGCGTACTGCGTGGTCGCAGCATGGCGACCGCCTCGATCGGTTGGTTCTTCTTGGGTGTTGTTCCTTACTTCACGGCGCGCTGGCTCGTACTGCGCCGCGAGGGCACCCGGTACGTCTCGCCGATCATCACCTTCGTGACGCTGCTGCTGGCTAGTGCCGCACTCTGGGTCGCTCTTTTGAACCCCAGCGCGCTCATCCAGTAATCCTTGAATCGCGTCGAACCTGCACTAGGCTCGACACGAGTTGAGGAGTTGTCGATGACGGACGTGCCGCCCGTGCACCAGCTGCCGCCCGCAGGGTGGTACCCAGACCCCGCTGGCACAGAGCAAGAACGCTGGTGGGGTGGAGTCGACTGGACCGACCACTTGCAGCCAGTCGTGGCACCGAACGCGCTGCCGCCAAGCGCGTACGAGAACCCGTTCGCGAGCGAGCAGTCTGTCGAAACGCCCGCCGAACCCGTCGTGTATCAGCCGATGGGCGGGTGGGCCGAGTCTGCGACCTATGCAACGGTGGCGGTCCCCTACCGCAGCGGCTCGCCCAATACTGTGCCGATCTGGCTGCTGGCTTTCAGTACTCCTATTCTGACCATCTCCGTCGTCGCGCTGGTGCTGATTTTCAGAGACTTCGACACTCTCGAGCCGATCCTCATCGGCTCGGCCATCGCGCTCTTCTGCATGGGAGTTGCCGCCATATTCTGGGACAACGCGATATTGACCCGACGAGGCCTCCGGGCTGCCTCGCCTGTGTGGATGCTGCTGGGGCTGCTCGCGTACTTCATTGCCAGAACGGTGGTGCTCGGTATGGGCGGCGTGAGGCACTTAGGGCCGGGCATCGTGCTTCTGGGCGTTCAGTCAAGCCTGTTTGTTATTGGCAACGTCGCCAGCGCGTTCACTGAGGTTCAGAGTGAGAGCATCGACCAAGTCGAGCAGGCGATCGAAGACCAACTGGCGCTGGAGTTGCCGCAGAGCTGGCAGGTGACCTGTCCGCCAGATGCCTCGACGATGATTCGAGGAACCAGCTTCGTGTGCGAAGGCGTCGGTGCCGACAACACGACCGTACGAGTTCTCGTGACAGTGCAACCAGATGGCGAGTTGTTGCTGGATCCGGCCCAATAGCCAGTTCACTTTCCTAGATGCGGTCGTCGTCAATCGCGCGGTTGACCACCGCTTGCTCGTGGTGCTCTGGAATCTCACAAAAGTCGCCTTCGGAGGTTGATGCATCAATATCTCCGACGATGAGCAGCGGCTGGGTGTTTGTCACGCGACGTCCTTTTCCGAAAACACTTGTGCCAGCACGTTAGCGAACGTCGCAGCTTCCTGAGCTCCCGACACCCCGTACTTGCCGTCGATCACGAAGAATGGCACGCCTTGGATCCCATATTCGCGGGCGAGGGCCACATCCGCCTTGACGTCGGGAAGGAACCGGTGCGACTCGAGCGCCTCCGTAACCTCGACCTCGTCGTACCCGAGTTCGACGGCGATAGCCACGAGGTCTGGGATGCGGCCGACGTGCTCTCCGTTGATGAAGTACGCCTTGAGCAGTCGCTCCTGCATCTCGAGCTGGCGTCCCTTCGACTTGGCAAAGTGCAGCAGTTCGTGACTGATCACGGTGTTGGTCTGGTGAATGTTGTCGTAGTCGTACTCGAGCCCAACGCTCGCGGCAATGCCCGTCACGCGCTCGAGCATCTGCTCGACCTGCGGCATCGGCAGGCCTTTGCGCTTAGCGAGGTAGTCAGCCGGGGTGCCGTCGAAGTCGACGGAAGTGTCCGGACTCAGTTCGAACGAGTGGTATTCCACCTCGACGTTGAACCCCTCAGAGCCCGCCTCGAACTTGCGCTTTCCGATGTAGCACCAGGGGCACTGAACATCTGACCAGATGTCTACCTTGATTGCGTCACTCACTCACTCTCGAACCCCTCCGACCCGCGCTCCATTCCCTGCGGTGTCGGAAATTCAGGAGTTGGGCGCCCTCAATTCTGATGTAAACGCTTACGCCGGCGCTTTCGAGGCGCTTTTCCTGAGTTTCCAGAGCGACGGGCGACGATTGCCGCCTCGACGGTCGCGATGACTGCGTCCATGTCGCGGAAGACCGTATTCGCGGGCACGCGGTACGGAACGAAGTTGGCGCGAATGATCAGGCTGTCCTTTGCTCGATCCTCCTCGAACTTGTCGGCATGGTGCGCTTCACCGTCAACCTCTATGCCAACGATGTACTCCACGACGAGGTCGATCCGTTGGCCGTTCTCCAGGGGCACCTGCGAGAGCACGTGGTAGCCGGCGACCCGCAGAGCTGTTCGCGCCAGACTCTCGGGGAGACTCTCGCAGTTGGGGTCAAGCGATGCCCAGGTGATTCGTCGGCGCGGTGGGACAGAGAGCATGATGGATGCGACATCCAACTCATCAACTTGCCCGGTGTGGAGCGCCCAGTCGAAGGCCGCAATCGCGGTTGGGGGCGACTCGTCGAGGACGACTCTGCGGAGCGCCTCGCGAAGCTCCACCATCGAGGCGTCGCCGCGAGCACTCTCTTGCCAGTGCAATCGCACTCCCCGAATGCGGCGCGCGGGAGGGTGTTGTCGGCGATCATGCTGCGACCGCAGGCGCGCGGCATTCGCAGGAACCGCGACGTGCAGTACTTTGCTGCGCAAGACCCAGCCGCCGAGGGCGTCGATCGCCGAGAGACCGGTCAGCTTTCCCCCCACCCTCACGGCGCGAACTCGTGGGTGGTGCTCGGGCAAGGTCGTGTACCAGCCTTGGCGTGCACGGCGCACGCTGCCGCTGCGCACCGCCCGCGTCAGCTGATGGTCGCGCGCGCCGCGGGCGACAAGCTGCCGCTTCTGCGCGAAACCACCGAGTGCGTTGACGTGTGCGGCAATGTCCATGCCGAGATCTTGGGTCCGCGCCACCCGCCTGCGAGCGGGTCCCAGCTATCTGTGGACTACATCCGCCTGTTGTGGAAATTCAGGACTTGGCTCCTCGGATCAGGGAGGTAAGCGCTTGCCTTTGCTCAAACCGCCCGCAACTCCTGAGTTTCCGAAACTGCCAGGCAGGCGGGCGTTTGTTCGCCGGGAGCTCTACGAACCGAGTAGTCGTTCGGCGAAGTAGCCCTGCAGGCGATCGAGTGACACGCGCTCCTGCGCCATCGAGTCGCGCTCGCGCACCGTGACGGCCTTGTCTTCGAGCGAGTCGAAGTCGACCGTGACGGCGAACGGTGTGCCGATTTCGTCTTGGCGCCGGTAGCGCCGACCAATGGCGCCCGAATCGTCAAAGTCGACGTTCCACGATTTGCGAAGCGTGTCGGCCAGTTCGCCGGCGAGGGGCGAGAGCTGCTCGTTGCGCGAGAGCGGCAGCACAGCGACCTTGACTGGCGCGAGCCGTGGATCGAGGCGCAACACCGTGCGAATGTCGGTGCCGCCCTTGGTGTTGGGGGCTTCATCCTCGTGGTAGGCGTCGACGAGAAAGGCCATCAACGCTCGGGTGAGTCCGAATGAGGGCTCGATCACGTACGGCACGTAGCGCTCGCCGGTCGCCTGCTCGAAGTAGCGCAGGTCGGTGCCGGATTCGCGGATGTGGTTGGAGAGGTCGAAGTCGGTGCGGTTCGCGATGCCCATGAGCTCGCCCCACTCGCCGGAGGCGAAGCCGAAGCGGTACTCGATGTCGGCGGTCGCCGTTGAGTAGTGCGCGCGCGAGTCGTCTGGCACGTCGAAGCGCCGAAGATTCGAGGGATCGATACCGAGGTCGGTATACCAAGCAAGGCTGTCGGCGACCCATTTCTCGTACCACTCGTCGGCGTCGGCGGGCGGTGTGAAGAACTCAATTTCCATCTGCTCAAACTCGCGGGTGCGAAAGATGAAGTTTCCGGGCGTGATCTCGTTGCGGAACGCCTTACCGACCTGGCCAATGCCGAACGGGGGCTTCATGCGTGAGGTCGTGACGACCTGGGCGAAGTCGACGAAGATGCCCTGGGCGGTCTCGGGACGCAAGTAGTGCATCCCCTCTTCGTTGTCGACCGGGCCGAGAAAGGTCTTGAGCATGCCGCTGAACATTTGCGGTTCGGTGAACTGGCCTTTGACGCCGCAACTCGGGCAGTTGACGCCCGCGAGTCCGCCCTCGGGTGCGCGGCCCTTCTTTGTTTCGAACTCTTCGATCAGGTGGTCGGCCCGAAAGCGTTTGTGGCAGCTGAGGCACTCAACCAGCGGGTCGGTGAAGGTGGCGACGTGGCCGGAGGCCTCCCACACCTTCTTCGGCAGGATGATGGCGGAGTCGAGCCCGACCATGTCGGCGCGACCCCGCACGAAGGTCTGCCACCACTGGCGCTTGATGTTCTCTTTGAGTTCGACGCCGAGCGGTCCGTAGTCCCAGGCTGACCTCGAGCCACCGTAGATCTCTCCCGACTGGAAGACGAAACCGCGACGCTTGGCGAGGTTGATGACTGAGTCGAGCGTTGTTGCCACGTTGAAACTCCAAAGGTCAGCCGTGCTGGATGCGCGGTCGAAATGCCAGCCTAGCGGGGCGTGGAGAGCCCACCGACCGTTGCAACGGCGTCGGTAACCCGTTCGATGACTTCAGAAACCTGGTCGGATGTCGTGGCCCCATCGAGCGTGAACCGCACAGCTGTCTGGGCAACTTCTGCTTCGATCCCGAGCGCGAGCAGCACATGCGAGGCCTCATCGCTGCCCGCCGCGCATGCCGAGCCGCTCGAGCAGACGATGCCGTGTCGCTCAAGCTCAAGCAGCACCGCCTCGCCGCTCGTGCCCGGAAAGCAGAACGAGGCGTGGTTCGGCAGGCGGGAGGTTCGCGAACCGGTGACGAACGCCGAGGGCACCGCGGCGAGTACCCCGTCGATCAACGCGTCGCGCTGCGGCCCCGGTGAAGTGTGCGCGAGAGAGAGCCCCACACTCAGGCCGACCGCCGCCGCAGCGTTTTCGGTGCCAGAACGTCGCCCGCGCTCTTGCCCTCCGCCGTGCAGCAGTGGCTCGAGGGGCACCCCCGCGCGCACGAAGAGCAGGCCGATACCTTTTGGCGTGCCGAGCTTGTGGCCCGCAAGGCTGAGCGCGTCGACCCCGATCCCAGCGCCGACGAGCGCTGCGAGCGGGAGCCAGCCGGCCGACTGCACGGCGTCGGTGTGGAAGGGCACCCCGGAGTCCCGCGCTATGCCGGCAAGAGCGGCCACATCTTGAACGGTGCCAATTTCATTGTTGGCGTGCTGGATGGTGACCAGAGCGGTGTCGGGGCGGATTGCTTGCTGCAGCGTTTCAGCCGAGACGAGGCCTTCTTCGTTGACGGGCAGAATCGTCGTAGTGGCGCCGTGGTGGCGCACGAGATAGTCAATGCTCTCGAGAATCGCTTCGTGCTCGATCGCCGAGGTGATGACGTGGCGCCCGCGAGTCGAGGCGAGGGTTATGCCTTTGACCGCGAGGTTGTCTGACTCGGTGCCGCCGGAGGTGAAGATCAACTCGGCCGGGCGCACACCAAGTACCGCGGCGATCGAGGAGCGAGCGGAAGCCAGCACAGCCGCCGCGCTTTCGCCCACGGTGTGGTGTGACGAGGGGTTGCCATACTCGCCGGTTAGGTACGGCCACATCGCCTCGAGCACCTCTCGGCGCACCGGGGTCGACGCTGCGTGATCGAGGTAGATCACCGGAGCACGATGTCCAAGCCGAGGTCGAGAGCCCGTGCACTGTGGGTCAGTGCGCCGACCGAGATGATGTCGACCCCGGTGGCGGCTATCGCGGCGACGGTGTCGAGCGAGACCCCGCCAGAGGCTTCGACCAGCGCACGGCCCGCGACGAGCGCGACGCCCTGACGCAGCTCGTCGAGCGAGAAGTTGTCGAGCATGATCGTGTCGACGCCCCCGGCAAGCACCGGCTCGATCTGAGACAGGCGATCGACCTCGACTTCGAGGTGCGTGGTGTGGCCAAGCTGAGCGCGGGCGGCGCGAATGGCATCGGTGACCGAACCAGGCAGCAGCGCGAGGTGATTGTCTTTAGCGAGCACGGCATCCGACAGGGAGAAGCGGTGGTTGTGCCCTCCACCGCACAGCACCGCATGGCGCTCGAGCGCTCGAAGTCCTGGCGTAGTTTTGCGGGTGTCGACGACGCGAGCTGTTGTGCCTCCGGTGAGGGCAACGTACTGGGCGGTGAGGGTGGCGATGCCTGACATGCGCTGCACGAGGTTGAGCGCGACTCTCTCGCCGCGCAGCACCGCGCGTGCCGGCCCGCTGATCACCGCGATCACGTCGCCAGCGGCGAACCGATCGCCGTCGGCAATCATCAGTTCGACCGAGACCTCCGGGTCGACCGCGGCAAAGGTCGCCACGACCACCGCGCCGCCGCTGAGCACACCGGGCTCGCGAGCATTGAGTTCTGCGGTGGCCACCGCGTCGGATGGCACGAATAGCTCAGAGGTAACGTCACCCCACGGCGCATCCTCTTCGAGCGCGTCGAAGACCACTCTCTCGATGGCAGCGTCAGTCAACACGGGCCACGACCTTTCGCACCCACGAGAGGTGGCGTTCGAAGAAGGGGGATGTCTCGGGAAAGTCCACCCGATAGTGCGCGCCGCGCGACTCTTCGCGGGCGAGCGCCGCGTGCACGACGAGTCGCGCAAGGTCGAGCAGGTTGCCGTCTTCGCGCGCTGAGACCGAGTCGCCGCTCGACGCCCAGCTGGCCAGAATGAGGGCGGCTTTCTGCAGATCGGCGGCAGTGCGGTAGAGGCCAGCGTTGTCCCACATCAGCTTCTGCAGGGCGGCACGATCGACGACCGTCGTCTCGCCCGCATAGGGCTCTGACCCGGGGTCGGCAATGTACTCGACCTCGAGCTGCACCCACGGCTCGTCGAGCGCTGCAGCAGAGCGCCAGGCGAAGACGAGCGATTCGAGCAGCGAGTTCGAGGCGAGACGATTCGCTCCGTGCACACCGGTGCACGAGACCTCCCCAACAGCGAGCAGCCCTTCGAGCGAGGTTCGGCCGCG
>JANONY010000118.1:0-1570 GCA_031421055.1 Actinomycetes bacterium
GTCGTTCGCGCAGGCCGTCATCGACGCTGGCCTGATCTGGATCGGCCCCTCGCCTTCTGCGATCGAAAAGCTCGGCGACAAGGTCAGCGCTCGCCACATCGCAGAGAAGGTCGGCGCCCCGCTCGCGCCTGGCACGCTCAACCCCGTCTCGGGCGCCCAAGAGGTGCTCGACTTCGTCGACGTCCACGGCCTGCCTGTCGCCATCAAGGCGGCCTTCGGCGGCGGCGGACGCGGCCTCAAGGTCGCCCGCACGCGCGAAGAAATTCCGGAGATGTTCGAATCGGCGACACGTGAGGCGATTGCCGCATTTGGGCGCGGCGAGTGTTTCGTCGAGAAGTACCTCGACCAGCCGCGGCACGTCGAGACCCAGTGTCTCGCCGACGCCTTTGGCAACGTCGTAGTCATCTCCACCCGCGACTGCTCGCTGCAGCGTCGCCACCAGAAGCTCGTCGAAGAGGCGCCTGCGCCGTTCCTTAGCGACGAGCAGAATGCGCAGCTCTACTCATCGTCGAAGGCGATCCTGCGTGAAGTGGGATACCTCGGCGCTGGCACCTGCGAATTTCTCGTCGCTCGCGATGGAACGATCTCGTTCCTCGAGGTCAACACTCGCCTGCAGGTCGAACATCCGGTGTCAGAAGAAGTGACAGGAATCGACCTCGTACGTGAGCAGTTCCGCCTCGCCGAGGGCGAAGAGATCGGCTACGACGACCCGAAGCCGCAGGGGCACTCGTTCGAGTTCCGCATCAACGGGGAAGACCCTGGGCTGAACTTCATGCCGGCCCCCGGCCCGGTCAACGTGCTGCGGTTTCCTGGCGGCCCAGGCGTTCGTGTCGATTCCGGTGTGACAACGGGCGACGTCATCAGCGGCGCGTTCGACTCGCTACTCGCGAAGCTCATCGTCACCGGTTCGTCGCGCGCCGACGCCCTCGAGCGCTCGCGCAGGGCTCTCGACGAGTTTGAGGTTGCTGGTTTGCCTACCGTGTTGCCGTTCCATCGCAAGATTGTGCGCGATCCCGCATTCACTTCGGAGCCGTTCAGCATCTACACCCGGTGGATCGAAACCGAGTTCGACAACGACATCGAGCCGTGGAGCGGGTCGCTGCAAGACCCGGCCGGACTCGCGGCTCGGCACAGCATTGTTGTCGAGGTCGACGGCAAGCGCGTGTCGGTCTCGCTGCCGAGCAAGCTCGTGCCGTCCGCTTCCGCGGCATCCCACGCCCCCGCGCCAAAGCGCCGCAGCGGCGGCTCTGTCGCGACCGTCACCGGCGACTCGGTGATCGCACCGATGCAGGCGACCGTCATCAAGCTCGCGGTTGCCGAGGGCGACAAGGTCGTCAAGGGTGACCTCGTCGTCGTGCTCGAGGCGATGAAGATGGAGCAGCCGATCGCCGCCCACAAAGACGGCACCATTGCAGGTCTCAACGCCGAGGTCGGCACGACGGTCTCGTCGGGGCACCTACTGCTCACCATCGTCGACTAGGGGGTTCACCGTGCGCCGCGTTGTGCGCTGCGTTGTGCGCCGCGTTGTGCGCTGGGTTGCGCGCCGCGTTGTGCGCTGGGTTGCGCGCCG
>JANONY010000119.1:0-5393 GCA_031421055.1 Actinomycetes bacterium
CAATCGCGGCGGCCAACGACTCGGAGTACGGACTCAACGCATCCGTCTTCTCTGGCTCGATGCGGCACGCGCGCGCGGTAGCCAACCGCATCGACACCGGCAGCGTCAACATTAATGAGGGTTACCGGGCCACGTTCTCTAGCGTCGACGCGCCGATGGGCGGCATGAAGTGCTCAGGCATCGGACGCCGCAACGGCCACGAAGGAATCCTTCGATTCGTCGAGGGACGAACTATCGCCGAGTCGACCGGAATCCTTAGCCTGCCGCGCACGGGTAAGGAGTTCGCCACAATGGCACCGCTCATGCTGCTCGTACTTCGGCTGCTGAAGGGCCTGCGCCGCCGTTAGGTCGCTTCGGTGTCGAACGGCGCGGGCTTACCCTCGCGCTGAATCCGCATGCGCTGCGCATAGGCAGATTCCGTGACCGGCTTGATCAACGGCACCGGCTCGTCGTCGATAAGCGCTTCGCGAATAATGCGTCGCGGGTCGTATTGGCGAGGGTCGAGCTTCTTCCAGTCGACCTCGTCGAAGTCTGGACCCATCTCTTCGCGCATGCGCTCTTTCGCACCGTTCGCGAGGTCGCGCATGCCGCGCACCAGCTTGGCGAGCTGCGAGGCGTAATACGGCAGCCGCTCTGGCCCAAGCAGAATCACCGCGATGATCGCGATGATGAAGAGCTTCTCGAAGCTCAGACCGAAAGACACTCGGCAAGGATAACTCGCGCGCTGGAGCTTAGACGATTGCATAGCAATCGTGCGACGCCAGCGCCGTCGAGGCTGCGCCTCGGCGGCTCGTACGCGAGTACGCTGAACTCGTGGCTGGCAGAGAACTCGACTGGAAGTACACCGAGGAATTTCTCCCAGAGAGCGATGCCCTTGCTCTGCTGCGCCAACACTCGGTCGAACTCGGCATTGAGCCGGTCAGCGCCGCGACCGGCGCGCAACTGGCGTTCGTCGCGGCGGCAAGCGGCGCGAACTCCATCATCGAGATTGGAACCGGGCTCGGCGTCAGCGGGTTGTGGTTGATGAGTGGGGCGCCGGCGGCATCCTTCACGTCCATCGACTCGGAGGCGGACTACCAGCAGGTGGCGAAAGCCGCCCTCGGTGAAGCGGGCGTTGCAGCGACACAGCTGCGTCTCATAACGGGCGATGCGCGACGAGTGCTGCCCCGCATGAACGAAGAAAGCTACGATCTCGTATTCGTCGACGCTGACGCCGCGCACGTCGCGGAGTACGTCGAGCACGGGCTTCGGCTAGTCAGCGTCGGCGGCGTGGTTCTCGTTGCCCACGCGCTGTGGCACGGCAAAGTGGCCGATCCGAGCCAACGCGATAGTCCAGTCCCTGGGATGCGTTCAGTACTCGCTCTGTACGCGGACTCTACGGCCGTGACGGTCGCCCTCAGCCCGGTCGGCGACGGACTGCTTCAACTGGTGAAGCGGTAAACCGGAGTTGAGAAGGCGATGTGCCTATTGACGCGCGTCTAAGAAGCGCTGGTAGCAACGACGCCAGCGAGAGCGTCATGCAGTTCGCGGGCCTCGGCGTCATTGACCGAGACAACGAGGCGGCCACCGCCTTCCAGCGGCACGCGCACGATGATCAGTCGGCCTTCTTTAACAGCCTCCATTGGTCCGTCTCCGGTCCTCGGCTTCATGGCTGCCATGTGAAGTCCCCTTTCATAGGTACTAGACCTATTATCCCGTATGTATCGGCGCAGTAAAAATCGGCGGACGTAGCGTCCTACCCTCGCGGGGCGACTCGCGAGGCGACTCGCAGGGTTACGGCGGGGTCCAGTCGGACCCGTCGACGAACCACGCGATGTGCACCCAGGCAATCTGTCCTGCGATACCGAGCAGAACAAGCGCCACGCGGTACGCCGGATGGCGCGGTTGCGCGATGATCGCGAAGGCCGGAAACAGCGGAACCAACAGCCGGAAGGTACTCGACTGCGGAAAGAACACCGCGAGCAGGTACAGCAAATAGCTGATCAACCAGAATCGGATGTCGCTGCCCGCGCGCCGCGCCGCCGGAGTGAACAGCAGCGCGACAAAGCCAATCAGCGCGAATGCCGAGAGCGCGACGATGAGCCACCCGAGCGGAAACTGCAGCCAGAACTGTGCCGCGTGCCACAACGACGTGAACGGCAACAGTTCTTGATATCCGATGTAGCCGGCGCGCCACGCGAGTTCGGTGTCGGTGTAGGCGGTGACCGATCCGGTGACCGCCCACGCAATGAGCAGCCACGAGAACCCGGCGAGCGCGCTGAACAGGGCTGCGCCGACTGCCGCCACCCGCTCGCGCACCGGGAACTCGTCTCGAGCCCGCCACCAGCGCCACACGACGTGCAGCCCGAGGGCAAGCGCGAAGGCGAGACCGCTTGGGCGGGTCAGCGCCATCGCCCCGATCACGGGAATCAGAAGCCAGTAGTGCCGCTCGACAAGCAGGTACAGGGCAACCACGAGCAAGAACGTGTGCATCGACTCGGCGTAGGCGACCTGCAGAATCGGCGACAGCGGCGCGACGCAGAACAGCACAACCGCGAACAGCGCCGTGCCCTCGGGGAGCGAGCGCAGCAGGAGCTTGTAGAACACGCACACCGTGCCGAAGGCGAACGCGACTGACATAGCCGGCGCTACCACCGCGAAGTCGAGTCCGGTGAGCACCGTGAGCAGCCGAGCGAGCGCCGGGTAGCCAGGCATGAACGCCCACGCGCTCTCGCCGACATGACCGTCCGCGGTCAGCGGTAACGTGCTCGGATAGCCGACGACCGAGATGATGTAGTACCAGTGGCCGTCCCAGATTTTTGCGAAGGCGAAGTAGTCTGGCCGCGCCTGCGTCCACGGATTGACCTGTTGAATCGATGCGTAGTACAGCAGAATGCTCGTCGTCACGATGCGCGAGGCAACGAAAACGAGCAGCAGCCGAAGCCACCAGGGCGTCAGCGAATAACGAGTGGCGAGCCAGTGTGGCTCACTCGTTAGATGCCGGTCAGCCACTCGCGCAATCCGCGCTCACACGATTCAATCTGCTCAACCGCGACACGCTCGTCGTCGGCATGCGCCTTCAACGGGTCACCTGGTCCGTAGTTGACAGCGGGAACACCGAGGGCAGAGAAGCGCGCGACGTCGGTCCAGCCGTACTTCGGTGTCGCCTCGACACCGGTTTTTGCGACCAACTGTTGCGCGAGCGGTGAGTCGAGCCCAGGACGGGCGCCGGCCGCGAGATCGACAACGGTCACCTCGAAGCCCGCGAAAAATTCACGCAAAAACGCAACGGCCTGCTCGGGTGTGCTGCTCGGGGCGAAGCGGTAGTTGATGTGCACCATCGCCTCGTCGGGAATGATGTTGCCAGCTACCCCACCGCTAATGCCGACGGCGTTGAGCCCCTCGCGGTATACGAGGCCGTCGACCTCCACCGCGCGCGGCTCGTACTCGCTGAGCTTGGTGAGCACTGGGGCGAGGTCGTGGATCGCATTGTGGCCGACCCACGCGCGCGCCGAATGCGCCCTAGTGCCGTATGCGCGCACTTCGATGCGGACGTTGCCATTGCATCCACCTTCAATCTCGGCGCGCGTCGGCTCGCCGAGAATCGCGAAGTCACCATGCAGTAGGTCCGGCCGCTCACGAGCGATGCGTCCAAGGCCGTTGAGGGCTTCAGAGACCTCTTCGTGGTCGTACCACATCCAGGTGACGTCGACGATTGGATCGACGAGTTCGGCGGCGAGCTTAAGCTGCACGGCAACGCCAGCCTTCATGTCGACGGTGCCGCGGCCCCACAGATAGTCGACGCCATTCTCCGTCTCGAACCGCGTCGGCAGATTCTTGTTGAGCGGCACGGTATTGATGTGCCCCGCGATCACGACGCGCTGCGCGCGCCCAAGATCGGTGCGCGCGACGACTGCGTCACCGAGGCGGGTCACCGTCAGGTGTGTGGCGTTCGCGAGCGCCGCCTCGATCGCATCGGCGATCGCGCGCTCGTTGCCAGAGACCGACTCGATGTCACACAAGGCTTGGGCTAGCGCTGTTGAGGTGGCTGTCAGATCCAGCGTTTCGATGGGGGGCACAGTGCAGAGTTTATCGATCGCTACTCTTGAGCAATGACTTCTCGCGCAGCCTGGGGCCACGGCCTCGCGACAATCTCGGCCGACGGCACGACCCTCGACACATGGTTCGCGGCCCCGGCGCTCGGCTCGCCCACCGGTGCGGCCCCGTTCAGCGAGTTCGCGTGGGCCGATGAGCGACGCAGGGTGCGCGTCGAGCCAGTCACCGTCGCGATCGACCTCGACGAGGCGCCTGCCTCCACCCCCGACGCCTACCTGCGCCTGCACTTGCTTTCGCACCTGCTCTGCGCCCCGAACACCCTCAACCTCGACGGCATCTTCGCCCACCTGCCGATCGTGGTGTGGACCACAGCCGGCCCCGTGCACCCCGACGACTTCGCCGCGCTGCGCCCACACTTGCAGCGCGCCGGAATCTCGGCAACCGGCATCGACAAGTTTCCGCGACTGCTCGACTACGTGACGCCTAGCCGGGTGCGCATCGCTGACGCCTCGCGCGTGCGACTCGGCGCCCATCTCGCGCCAGGCACGACCGTCATGCACGAGGGATTTGTCAACTTCAACGCGGGCACCCTTGGCACCTCGATGGTCGAGGGCCGCATCTCGCAGGGAGTCGTGGTCGGTGACGGTTCAGACATCGGAGGGGGCGCGTCCATCATGGGCACCCTCAGCGGCGGCGGCGCGACGCGAGTGGCGATCGGATCGCGCGCGTTGCTCGGTGCCAACTCCGGCATCGGCATCTCGATCGGCGACGATTGCGTGGTCGAAGCCGGACTCTACGTGACAGCGGGAACCAAGGTGGTTGTTGTCGGATCCGAGGGCCGAACCGTCAAGGCCGCGTCCCTGAGTGGGGTGCCCAACCTGCTATTTCGCCGCAACTCGCTCACCGGCGCCGTCGAGGTACTCCCCCGCTCCGGCCAGGGCATCGAGCTCAACGCGGCGCTACACGCCTAACGCACCCGCCGCTGCCGCGCCCCTGCCGCGCCCCTGCTCGCCCCTGCCAAATGCAGGTGATCGCGAGACGCACCCGTGCAATCTCGTGGTGCTTCCGGCTCTATGAGACGACTTCTCCTGCATTTGGCACGGGCAACGGAGTTGTGCACCGACATCGCTGAGCTGCGCACCGCCGGGCATGCGCCGACGACCATGGCGGCATGAATGTCTCTCGAGTCATACGCGAACTCGGCGGTCTTGCCGCCACCCACGAGCTCTATGCCGCTGGGGCCACACGGTGGCGGCTCGCGCGCGCGGTTCGGGATGGTCGATTGCTGCGTCCGAGGCAAGGGTGGTATTGCCTGCCCGAGACCCCCGCACCCATCGTGCGGGCCGTGCGAGTGGGCG
>JANONY010000120.1:0-2439 GCA_031421055.1 Actinomycetes bacterium
CGAGTGCCACCGCTCTCAGTTCGGTGACATGCACGCCTCGATCACGAAGGCGTTCAAGCGTTACAACCTGTTCGGCTTCACCGGCACCCCGATCTTTGCCGAGAATGCAGGCACGGGCGGCAACCCGACGCTGAAGACCACGGAGCAGGCGTTCGGCGAGAAGCTGCACACGTACACGATCGTGGATGCGATCACCGACAAGAACGTGCTGCCCTTTCGCATCGACTACGTCAACACGATCAAGCTGACGGAGGGCCTGACCGATAAGCAGGTGTCGGCGATCGACACCGAGAAGGCTCTGCTCGACCCGACGCGTGTCGGCATGGTTGTGGAGTACATGCTCGAGCACTTCGACCAGAAGACTCGTCGCAGCGAGACGTATGCGTTGAAGGATCGCCGAGTGCGCGGCTTCAACTCGTTGTTCGCCACCGCCTCGATCGAGGCCGCGAAACGCTACTACTCGGCGTTCAAGACGATGCAGTCGACGGTGCCGTCTGACAAGAAACTCAAGGTAGGCATCATCTACTCGTTCGCCGCCAACGAGGCGGAGGTCGACGGTTTTCTCGATGAGGAGGGTTTCGACCCCACCGGGCTCGACCAGCCGTCGCGCGAGTTTCTTGAGGACGCAATTCGCGACTTCAACGCGATGTTCGGCACCCAGTGGAGTACCTCGTCGGATGGTTTCGCCGGCTACTACACCGACCTGTCGAAGCGGCTGAAGTACCGCGAGATCGATGTGGTCATTGTCGTAAACATGTTCCTGACCGGCTTCGATGCGACGACCCTCAACACGATGTGGGTGGATAAGAATCTGCGCTCCCACGGTCTCATTCAGGCCTACTCGCGCACCAATCGCATCCTGAACTCGGTGAAAACGTACGGCAACATCGTCACCTTCCGTGACCTCGAACAGCAGACGAATGACGCGATCGCGCTGTTCGGCAACAAGAACGCGCAAGGCGTCGTGCTGCTGAAGCCGTACGAGTACTACTACACGGAGTACGCAGAGAAGGTCACCGAACTACTTGACCGGTTTGCGCCCGGCGAGCAGATCGTGGGGGAGCAGAACCAGAAGGACTTTATCGCCCTGCTCGGCGCGATTCTGCGGCTGCAGAACATTCTCACGTCGTTCGACGATTTCGAGGGCAACGAGATTCTTACTGAGCGGCAGATGCAGGACTACCGATCTGAGTACCTGAATCTTTACGCCTCGTTCCGCCAGCTTCAGGACGGCGAGAAGGAGGCGATCAACGACGACGTCATCTTCGAAATCGAACTCATCAAACAGGTCGAGATCACCGTCGACTACATCCTGCTGCTCGTGCAGAAGTATCGCGACGAGCGCGGGGACGGGGATGACAAAGAGGTGCGAGCGGAGATCACCCGCGCGATCGACGCATCGCCGAGCCTGCGCAACAAGAAAGACCTCATCGTAGCCTTCGTCGACCGTGTCTCGATCGCGGGCGAGCTCGACGAGGAGTGGTCGGCGTACGTCGCCGCCCGACGGGATGCTGAGCTCACCCAACTGATCGCCGACGAGAACTTGCAGCCCGAGGCCACCCGGGAGTTCATCGACCGAGCCTTTCGGGATGGCGCCCTGCCCACCACCGGAGTTGCGATCACGCGGGTTCTTCCGCCTACCTCGCGTTTCTCTGCTGGGGGCGGCCACGGCGAGAAGAAGCAGCGCGTGCTCGACCGGCTCGGGGAGTTCTTCGAGCGGTACTTCGGGTTGGGTTAGCGAAGCCGGCCCGGAGCTATCGCTATAGGAGCAGTGCCATCCAGCGGTAGACCTTGTCGGCATCCGCGCCCGAAAAACCCGCGCAAAGCTGTTCCACTCGCGAGCGCACGAGGGTCGGCCCTGAGTTCGTCCGTTGCCAACCCGGATCGAGAAGCCAGTCGCACTCTTTCTTCATGGCGCTCATAAGGGATTGCGCCGTTCGTGCGTTCAGGTTCAATCCCTCTCGAACGAACCATCGCAGCACTTCCCAATCGTCTTTATTGATCGTGGGCGGGTAGGAGTTGATGCGCAATCTACTTAGGGATCTACGACTGCCGTCGACGGTGTGAAGCGTCACAGTCGTGACCTCCTCGCGGATTAGAGCGAGGTACTCCAGCACGCCGTAGATGCTCGTGTCATCAAACGACTTGAAGTAGACCGGGCTGATCGGCGTAGGCACCCGTTTCACGCATTGCCCCCGTGGGCAAGCGCACCTTCTAACTAGGCGCGCCTCCGAATCTGATTGCGGCTAGCAGTACACGAGGGTCGGGCCAGTCTTCGCAGTACTGATATCGATAGGCGAGCTGCACCCGGCCGTCTTGTGCGACAACGAATTCGCCGGGCATTTGCCAGGGGCTATCGACGGTCGCTCGGTCGGTTCCGTGCCGTCCGGCTGCTAGTTCTTCACCGGCCGGAACCTCACAGCGCAGCAGAGTATCGCC
>JANONY010000121.1:0-10640 GCA_031421055.1 Actinomycetes bacterium
TAACCGCAAAACCGGCGAAAACCCCGAGCACTACCCAGCCGCCATAGCTCGAATTCTAGCCGCGGTCGATCACTGCCGCGCCCTCGTTATTGGGGCGCGGAGCCCCACGAAATGAGCTCTCGAAGCTGATACTTTGTTATCGGAAGCATCCCGGATCCACTCGCGGACCACTGACACCCGAAGTCGGTGGTCCGCTGCTTCGTTAACGGGCCTTTTCGCCCCCCAATGCGCTTTTCTGCAACAAATCTGCGCTGTCTGCCGCCACACGCTGATTCTCGCAAGTCACTCACAATTTGGCGTCGCGGTTCTGCGGTTAGCCTCGAAGAAGAGAAGCGATCGGAGGTTAGCCCATGTCTGCAATGTCGATAGTTGGTGAACCAGAGGTCGTAGAAGAGGTCGCCACGAGCCCAGCGTGGGTGGCACTCAAGCAGGCCGTTGGTGCTCTGCAGCCACTGCAAAGCCAAGACGGATCAGTGGAGAAATCGAAGCCAGCGGCGCTGCGCCTCGTCGCAACTATTGTCGACTCAATCACGCGACTAGCGCCCACCTTTGCCCACGACAGCGAGTACCTCGCGGCGCTCATCGTCGACTTTGAACGCTGGGCAAGCGAGGGCCTCGGCGTTCCCGACTTTCTCGACTCACTCGAGCAGTTCCAGCCGCAGCAGCACCGTGTCAATGGACTTCGTCACCTCGTCGTCTTTCCGATGTACACGCAAAATGGCAGCGCAGACCGCCACGTCGAAGCGGTGCTCATCGAGGTGGTCTGGCCGGAGTTCGTGGCTCGGCTCGAAGCTGGTGACTATTCGAACGCCCTGTTCGTGCCCATCCGCTTCATTGACTTCACTGCGGGCTACGACACAAACTCTGCGGTGCTCTTTCCGGAGACGATCGCGATGCGGTCGATTCCCCGGTTCACGTGGGGTGCAATTTTTGCCGACCGCGAGGCAGCGCGGTTCAGGACGGTCGTGCGCGCGGCATCGAAGATCACGGAACTAGATCTACCCGACGGTGTCGCGCGCCTTCTCGACGACCAAGCCCTCACTGAAGAGACCTTTGTCATGTGGGATCTCATTCACGACAGAACGCACATGCGCGGCGACCTGCCCTTCGATCCGTTCATGATCAAGCAACGTATGCCGTTCTTCCTGTACTCGCTCGAAGAATTGCGCTGTGATCTGACCGCGTTCCGTGAGGCTGTGCTGCTCGAACGCGAGCTCACGCAGCGCGACGGTGAGCTCAGCGCAACGGATGAGACCACCCGCGACCGCGCCAAGCTCGTTCAATACGCCGTGATCTTCGATCGCATCTTCCGTTTCGCGATCACCGGGTCGCGCGTGCGCAACTATGACGGCCTCGGCGGTCAACTTCTCTTCGCCTGGATGCACCAGCACCACGTGCTGCACTGGACAGACACGAAGCTCGCCTTCGACTGGGAGCACGTCGCCGACGTCGTGATCGCGCTCGGCAAAGAGATCGAAGAGCTCTATTGGAAGTCCATCGATCGACCAAAAGTGGTGCACTGGCTCGCCGCGTACGACCTCGTTGCGTCCACTCTCACGCCGCACCCTGCCTCGCGCTGGGCGAAGCGTGACCTTCCACTCGAGGGGCCGCCAAAGGGCTACACCGACGCCGTGCTCGACGACGAGTTTCCGTTGTCGTTGTTCTACGAGGCGCTGGCGAAGAAAATGACAGACGTCATCGAATCGACCAAGGGCATCACTGCCTAGGGCAACCAGCCCAGAGCAAAACTGCCCAGGGCAACCAGCTTAGAAGTGCGCGCCGCAGCGCCTCGCGGCGAGCACGAGCATGGATTGCGCCACCGCGATCAGCTCTGCGATCGGCACTTGCTCGCGAGGGGCGTGTGCGAAGCGCACATCGCCCGGTCCGTAGTGCAGAGTCGGTATGCCGCCGAGACCCGAGTAAAGCCGAAGGTCACTGCCGTATGGCGCGGCGCTCAGTGACGGCGCTTCTCTGCCGTCGAGGTCGGTGATCGCTGACGACACTTGGTCGATGAACGGGTGATCCTCGGCAATACGCCCACTCGCGAATTGGCCGCCGGGCCAGGTCACCTCGGCAGGGTTGTCGCGCAGCCACGGATCGCTCGCACAGGCTTCGGCGACGGCGTTGTGGAGGGCGGCGCGCGCATCCGCTATCGGTTCTCCGAGCGCCACGCCGAGGCGGCCCTCGGCAATCAACAGGTCTGGCACGCTGCTCGCCCAGTCGCCAGCCGTGACGCGCCCGACCGAGATCGGGTAGGGAAGAGCGGTGTCGAGAAACAGAGGAACCGGCACGGCATTGCGCTCGCGCTCTAGCTCATGCAGGCGGGCGTAGATCGGCAGAAAGGCGTCGAGGGCGTTAACCCCTTCCAGCCGCGTGCTGCCGTGCGCGGCTCGGCCCGAGACACGAATCTCGAAGGTGAGGGCTCCGGCGTTCGCCGTGACAATACGCCCACTCGTTGGCTCGGTCAGCACCGCCGCCTCGGCCGTGTGCCCGCGCAGCATGGTCGCAAACGCTCCGAGCCCGCCGTCCTCCTCGCTCACCACCGAGTGAATCGCGAAGGCTCGCTCTAGCCGAACTCCGGATCTGGCGATCGCCCGCGCCACAGCAAAGTTTGCTGCGAGGCCAGCCTTCATGTCGCACGCTCCACGCCCGTGCAGCACACCGTTCGCGATCGACCCGCTGAACGGGTCGTGGTTTTGCCACTTGTCGAGGTCACCCGTCGGCACGACGTCGACGTGGCCCTGCAACACGAGTGCCGGCTTTCCATCGCCCAGAGCACCGACTACTCCGTAGCCCTCCGTGCGCGGCGCCTCGGCCCCCGGGTAGTCCGGGTGGGCGCACAGCTCGGCGAGGTCAATCTTCCACGCATCGACCGCGAAACCGAGCTCGGCCAGCATCGTTGATCGCTCGTGTTGAAGCTCCGACTCTGCGTCGGTTCCGGTGACACTCGGCACCTGCACAAGGCGCACGAGATCGTCGACGAGGGCCTGCTGATCGAGGGATTCAAGAAGCCGTAGCTCGATATCGCTGAGTCTCATGCGTGCATCATAGAGCCGCCGTACGAGAGAATGAACAATATGACATCCGCACGCGAGCCCGCCCCACTGCACGATTCGAACCTGCGCGGCTTCGCGAGTGACAACTACGCTGGCGCGCACGCAGAAGTCATCGCTGCGATCGTTGAGGCGAACGGTGGCCACCAAATCGCCTACGGCGAAGACGTGTACACGGCCCGGCTGCAAGAAGTCATGAAGTCGCACTTCGGTGACACGGCCGAGACCTTCCCGGTGTTCAACGGCACCGGGGCAAACGTCAATGCGCTGACCTCAATTCTCCCGCGCTGGGGTGCGGTGATTGCCACACGGACCGCACACATCCACACCGACGAGAATGGCGCGCCCGAGAGGGTGAGTGGCCTCAAGTTGCTCACTGTCGACACTCCAGACGGCAAGCTCACCCCGGCGCTCATCGACCAGGAAGCCTGGGGGTGGGGCGATGAGCACCGCGCCCAGCCCCTCGCAGTCAGCATCACCAACACGACAGAGCTCGGCACGCTCTATACCGTCGAAGAAATTCGCGCGATCGCCGATCACGCTCACGCCAACGGCATGAAACTACACCTCGACGGCGCACGCATCGCCAATGCGGCTGCGGCTCTTGGTGTCGGATTGCGCGAGTTCACGACGGATGCGGGAGTCGACATCCTCAGCTTCGGTGGCACCAAGAACGGCATGCTCTACGGCGAGGCCGTCGTCGTTCTCAACCCGGAAGTCAGCGAAGGGTTGATCTACCTTCGAAAATTGAGCATGCAGCTCGCCTCGAAGATGCGGTTCGTTTCTGCCCAGTTCATCGCGCTACTCGAGGGCTCGCTCTGGCTCGACTCGGCGGTTCACGCAAACGCCATGGCTGGGCATCTTCGCCGGTCACTTGAAGCTGGCATCGCCGAGGGCTCGATCAACGGACTCGGCTTCACCCGCCCAACACAGGCAAACGCGGTGTTTGCGACGCTCGCCAATGATGCGGCAGACCGCATTCGCGAGCGCTTTCGTTTCTATGATTGGGACCGTGCGGCCGGCGAAGTTCGTTGGATGGCGGCATTTGACACCACAGAAACCGACGTTGATTCCTTTATCGACGCAATCAGCGAGGAGCTCGCACGATGACAAACACCATGCGCCCAGTGACCCCTCCCCGCACGTGGGACTTCTTGCTCACCGTGCTGTTCGTCTTTATCGAACTGTTGCTCGCCGTTGTGCTCTTGCTCGCTGCGCTCGCCTTCGGCACGCTCAACAGCGGGGCTGACGCCGAGTCGACCACTCGAGTTCAGCTTGGCCAGCAGATCTGTACTTTCGTGCCGCCCGTTATCGCGCTCATCACGATTCCTTGGGCAATCACGCGATTGGTGCGCCGACACATTGCGTTCTGGGTAGCTGCTCTCGGTGGTGCGCTGATGATCGCGGTGTTCGTCGCCGGCAGCTCGTTGCTGCGGTCGGGCCTAGCCAACTAGCCTGCGCTGTTGTTTCGGCCTTTAGCGGGCCGCGTGGCGGCCGCACAAGGCCGCAACAACAGCGAGAGGGTTAGGCGGCTTCGGTGTCGAATCGTTTGACGGTCAACTCGTCTGCTTCGAGGTCGACGCGCACGGTGTCTCCGTCGTTGATCTCTCCGGCGAGAATCGCCCGCGCTAGGCGGTCGTCGATCTCGCGCTGCATGAGTCGTCGCAGGGGGCGGGCGCCGTAGATCGGGTCGTACCCTCGCTCAGCGAGCCAGGCACGCGCGTTCGGAGTCACAGCGAGCTGGAGGCGTCGCTCACTAAGCCTGCGCTCGAGACGGTCAATGTACAGCGACACGATCTGCCCGAGGTCTTCCTGCGTGAGCACACCGAAAATGACGATGTCATCGAGTCGGTTGACGAACTCCGGCTTGAAGGCCTGGCGCACGAGTGCGTTGACGGCATCCGTCTTCTCTGACCACGACAGCTCCGGGTCGACGAGAAACTGGCTACCGAGATTGCTGGTGAGGATGATGATGACGTTGCGAAAGTCGACGGTGCGCCCCTGTCCGTCAGTTAATCGTCCGTCATCGAGAACTTGCAGCAGCAGATCGAATACCTCTGGATGCGCCTTCTCGATCTCGTCGAGCAGAACCACCGAGTACGGGCGCCGACGCACCGCCTCAGTCAGTTGGCCTCCTTGTTCGTAGCCGACATAGCCAGGGGGCGCACCGACGAGTCGCGAGACGGAGAACTTCTCGCCGTACTCGCTCATGTCGATGCGGACGAGGGCCTTCTCGTCGTCGAACAGGTACTCGGCGAGCGCCTTCGCGAGTTCGGTTTTCCCGACGCCGGTCGGGCCGAGAAACATGAAGGAGCCGGTTGGCTTGCCTGGATCACTGATGCCGGCGCGCGTGCGACGCACCGCCTCGGAGACTGCCTTCACGGCATCCTTTTGGCCGACGAGGCGCTTTCCGAGCTCCGTTTCGAGGGTGAGCAGCCGCTCCGTCTCGCCCTGTTTGAGCTTTGCGACGGGGATGCCGGTCCACGCAGCAACGACCGCGGCGATGTCTTCGTCGGTTACCTGGTCGTTGACCATGCGCGGGCCGAGCTGTTCGACCTGCTCTGCCTCTGCGAGCTGCTTCTCGATCTCTGGGATGACTTCGTAGTTGACCTTCGAAGCCGTCTGCCAATCCTGATCGCGCATCGCCCGGTCACGGTCGATCTCTGCCTGGTTGAGGCGCGTCTTGAGATCGCCGACGCTGTGCAGGCTCGACTTCTCTGCCGCCCAGCGCCGCTGCAGACTGTCGAGTTGCTGTTGCTTGGCGTTCATGTCTTCGCGAAGTTTTTCGAGGCGCTCTTTCGAAGCGGCGTCTTTCTCTTTCTTCAGTGCGAGTTCTTCAATGCGCAGTCGATCGACAGAACGCTTGAGCTCATCGATTTCGACCGGCGAGCTGTCGATCTCCATCTTGAGCCGCGACGCTGCCTCGTCGACCAGGTCGATCGCCTTGTCTGGAAGTTGGCGGGCGCTGATGTAGCGATTGCTGAGGGATGCGGCAGCCACCAGCGCGCTGTCGGCGATCGTCACCTTATGGTGCGCCTCGTAGCGGCCCTTGAGGCCGCGGAGGATCGCGACGGTGTCTTCAACCGACGGTTCGCCGACAAAGACCTGCTGGAACCGACGCTCGAGTGCGGCATCTTTCTCGATGTACTGGCGGTATTCGTCGAGCGTCGTTGCTCCGATGAGCCGCAGCTCACCGCGCGCGAGCATCGGCTTGAGCATGTTGGATGCGGCAACCGAGCCTTCGCCACCGCCCGCGCCCATGAGCGTGTGCAGCTCGTCGACAAAGGTGATGATCTCGCCCTCTGCCTCGTTGATCTCGGCGAGCACGGCCTTGAGCCGTTCTTCGAACTCGCCGCGGTACTTGGCACCGGCAACGAGGGCAGCGAGGTCTAGCGAAACGAGGCGCTTGTTCTTGAGCGAGTCGGCGACATCGCCGGCGACGATGCGCTGGGCGAGTCCTTCGACCACAGCAGTCTTGCCAACACCAGGCTCACCTATGAGCACTGGGTTGTTCTTCGTGCGGCGCGTGAGCACCTGGCTGATGCGGCGAATCTCGGCATCTCGACCGATGACCGGATCGAGCTTTCCGCTCTTAGCGATGGCGGTCAGGTCGACCCCATAGCGCTCGAGCGCCGTCTTCTGCTCTTCGTCTGTGCCAGGAGCACCTTGCATATTCGCCATTATTAGTCCTTCGTGGCTATCTTGCGTGAGACAGTCACCGTGAACTTGGCGTTGTGGGTGACGAGATCAGTTGGCCCGACCATTCGGGCGAGTGCTTGCCGGTAGCCGAGGTGGGTGTTGAACACTGTCCAGAGTTGTCCGCCAACGCGCAAGACCCGTGCGGCATCGTCAACCATGCGCAGCGCGATGCCGGTGTGCACGGTCGAGCCGATGTGGAACGGCGGGTTGAGCACAATGCGGTCGACGCTCTCACTCTGCTGGCTCTCGAGGCCGTCGTCGCGCACTAGCTCTACGCGGTCGGCGAGGCCGTTGAGTTTGGCGGTGAGAGCCGCGGATGCGAGAGCCGCAGCAGATTGATCCGTCGCGATCACGCGCATCCCAGGATTCGATCGCGCGAGCGCGGATGCCAGCACTCCCGTGCCGCAGCCCAAATCAATGGCAGTGCCGCTCGTCACCTCTGCACCGTTGAGGGCACCGTTGTTGAGGGCACCGCCGTTGAGGGCACCGCTGTTAAGGGCACCGAGCAGCAGTCGCGTGCCCATATCGATCGAGGTGCCGGCGAACACGCCACCGTGCGCGGCAACCCAGAGGCCAAGGTCGGAGTGGAACTGGGTTTTGGGCAGCCAGGGCTGCGACTGCGGTATCACGCCGCGCAGGGTGAAGCCGCGCGACTTGTGCTGTGCGAGCGACACATCGAGCGATTCAAAGTAGCGCAGCATGAGCGGGTTCATCGTCGGCGTGAGGTGCTTGATGCGGCCGCCGGCCACAACCGTCACGCTCGGGTCTGCGTAGCGGGCGATCATCGCTAGCTGTTCGTCAAGTTCGTCGAGGCTGCGCGGCACCTGCATGAGCACGAGCGTCGCACCCGCCAGGAGCGACTCGCCAAGCGGATGACTCGAGTACTCGACCCCCGCCGCGTTTGCCGCGAGCGCACGCTCGCCGACCAAATCGTCTTGGTGCACGCGCACGTCATGCGCTCCGCTGCCAAGGGTGAGCGCTCCATAATTGTCGCCGATGACAGCAAGCCGAGCACCGTCAATGAACGGCCGTGCGAGATCGAGAATGAGGCGATCGCTTGCGTCGTAAGCGAACAAGTTCTCGGCCTCGACATCGGGCCAGCGCCGCAGTGTTGATAAGTCGAGGCTAGTCATGGGGCGGCCGCCAAACAACGAGCTCGTTTGGCCTGCGGCTGCGCGTTCCGGCCCGAAGAGAGATGACATCGCCCTCCACCCCAGCCGCGAACACTCGGCGCCCAGGGCGATTGAGCAGTTCATCGGCGAGCGCCGACTCGAGTTTGCGCACTCGCGCCGCGAGAGCGCTCACCTGATCTTCAAGATCAAGCACCCGACGGATGCCCTCGAGGCTCACACCCTCCGCGCCAAGCGCGGCAATCTCACGCAGCTGGGCAACGTCGCGCATCGAGTACCGACGCGACTTGCCTTGAGTGCGCGTCGGGCTCACCAGTC
Organism: Actinomycetes bacterium; assembly: GCA_031421055.1. Classification (GTDB taxonomy): domain Bacteria; phylum Actinomycetota; class Actinomycetes; order Actinomycetales; family Microbacteriaceae; genus Conyzicola. Next base: position 8,201 of record JANONY010000121.1, read on the forward strand.
CTAGGCGGTCATACTGTCGGAGCGTTTGCGGATGCATATTGGCCAGCTGCGCTGCCACGGCGATGGCGAAGAGGGGTGAGTGCTCGTCCATGATTAGCCCTTCGCCTTGGCGAGCAGTTCACCGCGTGGGTTCTCTGCCGGCATGGCCTTGGCGAACGCCTCGAGGTTCGACTGTGCTTCCGCGGTGAGGTGACTCGGCACCGCGACGTGCACGGTGGCGAGCAGATCTCCGACGCCCTTTGCGGTCGTGACGCCGCGTCCCTTGACTCGCAGGATGCGTCCGCTGGGGGTTCCTGGCGAAACGCGAAGCTTGACAGTCTCGCCAGCAAGCGTGGGCACCTCGATGGTTGCGCCGAGCACGGCCTCGACGAACGTCACTGGCACGTCGACCCGAAGGTTGAGTCCGTCGCGCTCGAAGACCGGGTGCTTTCGCACCGAAACGGTCAAGACGAGGTCACCGGGTTGCCCCCCGTCAAAACTTGACTCGCCCTTGCCCTTGAGCTTAATTTTCTGGCCATCGGCGACGCCCTGCGGAATCTTGACGTTGATGCTTCTGCCATTGTTCTGTTCGAGCTTGACGGTATCGCCCTGAATTGCGGTCATGAAGTCGAGGGTTACCCCGGTGATCAAATCTCGCCCCCTGGTCGGGCCGCCGAAGCCGCCGAAGCCGCCAGTGCTTTGGCCGAACATTCCGCCGAAAATATCGTCGTAGCCTGTGCTCGCGCGCTGTCGCCCACCACCGCCAAACATGCCGCCAAAGACGTCTTCGAAGCCGCCCGGCTGGCCGGGGCGGCCGCCGGCACTGAAGCGCGCTCCGCCGCCCATCGCACGAACCTGGTCGTACTCTCGACGAAGCTCCGGGTCGGAGAGAACCGAGTTGGCTTCGCTGATCTCTTTGAAGCGCGCCTCGGCCTTCGGATCATCCGGATTCGAATCCGGGTGATACTGCCTCGCGAGCTTGCGGTAGGTCTTCTTGAGGTCCGCCTCCGAAACGTCTTTGGACACCCCGAGGATTGCATAGAAGTCTTTGTCGAACCAGTCCTGGCTTGCCATCGACTTCCGCTTATTCTTCTGGAACCGAGACGGCAACCTTTGCGGCACGAATCAGCCGCTCGCCGAGCGCATAGCCCGGGTCGATGACGTCGGCGACCGTCTGCGCGGTTACGGTAGCGGATGGCAGCTGCACCACGGCCTCGTGCAGGTGCGGGTCAAACGGTTCTCCCACAACACCTACCGAGCGCAGACCGAATCTCTCGAGGCTGCCGCGCAACTTGACCGCGACGATTTCGAGCGGACTGCCCTCGAGGTCGCCGTGCTTCTCGGCACGAGCAAGGTCATCAAGCGCTGGCAACAGCGAACGAATGACCTCGGCGATCACCGCGTCACGGTTGGCTGCGCGATCTCGCTCAACGCGGGTACGAAAGTTGACCAGCTCGGCCTGAGCACGAAGCATGTCGGATCGCATCTCGGCAATAAGGTCGGTGGCCGCGGCATCCAACAGCGCCTCATCCACGTCGCTCAGTGACTCTGTGGCGTCGGGCATGTCGACGTCCGCGGTTTCGACAGGCTCTTCGGGTTCGGCCGGCTCTTCGGTTTCGGCCGGCTCTTCGGGTGCGGAAATGTCGAAGACCTCGCTTGGAACGTTGTCGGCGTCCTCTGGCTCGTCGTTCTTCTGCTTTCGGGCGTTCACGGGTTACTTCTTGGTTTCTGGCTCGTCGTCGACGACCTCTGCATCGACGATATCTTCGTCGCTCGCGGTCGCCTCTGGCGCTTCGTCACCGGTGCCAGCAGCGGCCGTGTCACTCTGCGAGTAGAGGGCTTCTCCGATGCGCGACTGGCTCTTGGTCAGCTGGTCGGCTGCGATCTTGACTGCCGCCTCGTCGTCTCCGGCCAGGGCTGTTTTGAGTGCGTCGACATCCGCTTGAATCTCGGTCTTGACGTCGTCTGGCAACTTCTCTGCGTTGTCTTTCAGCAGCTTCTCGGTCGAGTAGGCGAGTTGCTCAGCTGAGTTGCGCACCTCGGCCGCCTCGCGACGAGCCTTGTCTTCTGCGGCGTGATCTTCGCCCTCACGGACCATGCGCTCGATATCGTCTTTCGACAAGCTAGAGCCACCGGTGATCGTGATCGACTGCTCTTTGCTTGTGCCCTTATCTTTCGCGCTCACCTGCACGATGCCATTGGCGTCGATGTCGAATGTCACCTCAATCTGAGGGATTCCACGAGGCGCTGGCGCGATGCCGGTCAGCTCGAAGGTTCCGAGGTTCTTGTTGTCGCGAGTGAAGTCGCGCTCGCCCTGGAAGACCTGGATCGCCACGGATGGCTGGTTGTCATCCGCCGTCGTGAAGGTCTCACTTCGCTTGGTCGGAATGGCGGTGTTGCGCTCGATGAGTCGAGTCATGATGCCGCCCTTTGTCTCGATTCCGAGACTCAGTGGGGTCAC
>JANONY010000122.1:0-5277 GCA_031421055.1 Actinomycetes bacterium
GGCGAGCCTGGTCAAGCAGCTCGAAGAGCTCGGCATCGGCCGACCCTCGACCTATGCGGCCATCATCTCGACCATCATTGATCGCGGCTACGTGACGCCGCGCGGCCAGGCGCTCGTGCCGAACTGGATCGCGTTCAGCGTGGTTCGCCTGCTCGAGGAGTACTTCGGCGACCTGGTCGAATACGACTTCACCGCGAGCATGGAAGACGACCTCGACCTTATTGCCGCGGGAGAGGCCGACCGCGTCGAATGGCTCACCGGCTTCTACTTCGGCAGCGACAAGCACCGCGGTCTGCGCACCGTGATTGACAATCTCGGCGAGATCGACGCTCGCGAGATCAACTCTGTACGCATCGCCGACGGCATCACGCTGCGCATCGGCAAGTACGGCCCATACCTCGAGGCACCGAGCGACGACCCTGACAAGCCGCGTCGCATCAACGTTCCGGCCGAACTTGCCCCAGACGAGCTGACCGCGGCCAAGGCGCGCGAGCTGATCGACGCGCCAATCGTCAGCGATCGGGTCATCGGGGTCAACCCGGAGAACGGCAAAGAGATTGTCGCGAAAGACGGTCGCTTCGGCCCTTACGTGACCGAGCTCGAGCCGGAGTTGCCACCGGCCGAGCCAGAGTTTGTGCTCGACAAGAAGACGGGCGAGCTGAAAGAGAAGAAGCCGAAGAAGGTGGTGGCGGTGAAGCCGCGCACCGCATCCATCTTCAAATCGATGAATCTCGCCGAGATCAACCTCGACACCGCGCTGAGTCTGCTCAATCTGCCGCGCGTGGTCGGCGTCGATCCAGAGCTTGGCACCGAGATTCTGGCGCAGAACGGCCGCTACGGCCCGTACCTCAAGCGTGGAACCGACACCCGCTCGCTCACCAGCGAAGACCAGATATTCGACCTTGACCTCGCCGGTGCTCTCGAGCTCTACGCGCAGCCCAAGTACGGCGGACGAGCGGCCTCGAGCGCGCTCGCCGAGTTCGCCGAAGACCCGGAAAGCGGCAAGCCAATCAAGATCAAAGACGGCCGGTTCGGCGTCTACGTGACCGACGGCATCACCAACGCGACTGTTCCGCGCGGTGAAGACTACGAAGACATCGACTATGACCGCGCCGTTGAGCTGCTCGCCGACAGGCGCGCAAAGGGTCCGACGAAGAAGCCGGCGGCAAAGCGAGCGCCGGCGAAGAAGCCCGCAGCCAAGAAGCCAGCAGCGAAAAAGGCCAGCTGAGTGCCCGGGCGGTTCATCACCTTCGAGGGCGGCGACGGCGCGGGCAAGTCGACACAGCTCACGCTGCTCGTCGACTGGCTCACCGAGCACGGCCACATCGTGGTTGAGTCGCGCGAACCTGGCGGCACAGAGCTCGGCGTCGAGTTGCGCAATATCGTGCTACACCGCCGCGGTTACATGACGCCGCGCGCCGAGGCATTGCTCTACGCGGCGGATCGCGCACACAACATAGCGACCGTCGTACGCCCAGCAATCGAGGCAGGCAAAATCGTGGTGCAGGATCGTTACGTCGACTCCTCCCTCGCTTACCAGGGCGCCGGTCGAGTGCTCTCGCCCGACGAGATTCGCTCGCTCAATACCTGGGCGACCGAGGGCCTAGTGCCAGATCTCACGGTGTTGCTCGACCTCGACCCGACCGTCGGCAAGTCGAGAATCACGAGCGACCTGTACGACCGCCTCGAGGCAGAGACGGTCGGATTCCACGCATCGGTGCGTGGCGCGTACCTCGCTCTCGCCGACGCGGAGCCAGAGAGGTTTCTCGTGCTCGACGCCACCCGCCCGATCGAGTACTTGGCAGCATCGATCAAGAACCGCGTCTCAGCTCTGCTCACCTAGACTTTTCGGTATGGCGCTGTGGGACGAACTGACGGGGCAGACCGACGCCATCGCAGTGTTCGAGGCCGCCGCTCGCGCCTCACGGTTCGGCGGTAGCGACGACTCGTCGATGACACACTCGTGGCTCATCACCGGCCCTCCGGGGTCGGGTCGCTCCAATCTCGCCTTTGCGTTCGCGGCGGCTCTGCTTTCGTCGAGCGAGGCGGGCGACCCGGCCGTGCTGCGTCAGGTCGCTGCGCGAACGCATCCCGACCTCGCCGTGCTCAGCACCGATCGGGTGATCATCTCGATTGACGAGGTTCGACAGCTCGTTGCGACAAGCCAGTTCTCACCCTCGGTCGGGCGCTTTCGCGTCGTCATCATCGAAGACGCCGATCGCATGACCGAGCGCACTTCGAACGTTCTGCTCAAGGCTCTCGAGGAGCCGCCACCGCGCACGGTGTGGATTCTGTGCGCGCCGAGTGAGGCTGACCTTATTCCGACGATCCGCTCGCGCGTGCGCACGGTGCAGCTGCGGGTGCCCGCGGTTGCCGACGTTGCGTCGCTCATCCATCGGCGGGACGGCGTTGACCTCGAGACGGCAACGCGCGCCGCGAGAGAAGCCCAGTCGCACATCGGCATGGCACACCGCCTCGCCACCAATGCTGAGGCACGCGAGCGACGGTCACGCACGCTCGAACTGGCGCTCGGCATCCGATCGGTGAGCGGCGCGGTGCTGGCGGCGGCCACCATGCTGCAACTGGCGACGGATGACGCGAAAGCGATCACCGAAGAACGTGACGCGGCAGAGCGCGAGAGCACTCTTCGCTCGCTCGGCGTCGAGCCTGGTGCAACTATTCCGACGGCGCTGCGCGCGCAGCTCAAGAATCTCGAGGAAGACCAGAAGCGTCGCGCCACCCGAAGTCTGCGCGACGGCATTGACCGCATCCTGGTCGACCTGCTCAGCCTCTACCGTGACGTGTTGCTGCTGCAACTGGGCGCCGTATCCCCGCAGAGCAGTGGCGAGCTCATCAACCTGCACATCGAGGAGCAACTCATGAAAGCACGCGCAGAAGCGACTCCAGCGAAGACGCTGAAAACATTGGATGCGATCAGCACCGCGCGCAGTCGCATCGCCGGTAACGTCGCGCCAGCGCTTGCGCTCGAGGCAATGCTGGTCTCCGCCGTGCGGAGCAAGGCGTGAGCCGGCCGGTGCGCCGGATCGTGCTCGTGGCGGCTGGCACCGCGCTCGCGCTGGTGCTCAGCGGTTGCCTTCAGATGTTTCTTCCGCCCCAGGTGCGCACGACCTCCGTGCCGACCGATGAGACCGTCGCTGCCGACCTTGAGTCGTACTACTCGCAAGAACTCCGCTGGAGCGGCTGCGGGCCCGAGCTGCAGTGCGCGACGGCGAAAGCGCCGCTCGACTGGAATGATGCGCAGCGCGACACGATTGACCTCGCACTGATTCGCCAACTCGCAACCGGCGGCAGCCCGATCGGGTCCCTTCTGGTCAACCCCGGCGGCCCGGGAGGATCTGGCTACGACTTCATCCGCGACAGCATCGACTACGCGACGAGCGAGCGATTGCAAGAGAACTTCGACATCGTCGGCTTCGATCCTCGCGGGGTCAATCACTCATCCGCGGTCTCGTGCTACTCGGATCCGGAAGCCTTCGACGCGTACCTGTTCGATCTGTTGCCAGGCGAGTATGGCTCTGACGAGTGGATCGCCGCCTACGCAGACGCGAACGCGAAATTCGGCGCCGATTGTGCCACGTACAGCGGCGAGTTGCTTGGCTTCGTCGACACTGTCAGCGCCGCGCGCGACCTCGACCTACTGCGCGCGATTCTCGGTGATCGCACGCTCAACTACCTCGGCTATTCGTACGGCACGCTGCTCGGCGCGACCTACGCCGACCTCTACCCGGCCAAGACCGGCCGCCTCGTGCTCGACGGCGCACTTGACCCGTCGACGACGAGTTTCGATGTATCGGCGACACAGGCCGAGGGCTTTGAGAGCGCGTTGCGCGCTTTTCTCGCCAACTGCTTCGACTACGAAGACTGCCCGTTCGACGGCAGCGTTGATGCCTCAATGACCGAGATTCGCGAGCTACTCGACCAGCTCAACGCGAGCCCACTTCGCAACGAAGACGGTCGAGAGCTCGGCAGCAGCACCATGACGGTTGCCATCATCACGCCGCTGTACAGCGAAGAAAGTTGGCCGTACCTTCGCGAAATTTTCACGGATGTGATGCGAGGCCGCGCAGAATACGCCTTCCAGATCGCCGACTTCTATTTCGATCGCGACACCGACGGCACGTACTCGACCAACGCGACAGAGGCTTTTCTCGGCATCAACTGCCTCGACTACGCGTCTGACGGCTCGCTTGAACTGATGCGTACAGAGGAGGCGGAGCTCATCCGTCGTGCCCCCGTGCTCGGTCAGCAGCTCGCCTACGGCGGCGCGGGATGTGCGGGCTGGCCCTACGCGGCGACGCGCGTGCGCGGGCCGATCACCGCATCCGGCTCTAGCGAGATTCTCGTGGTCGGTACGACGAACGACCCTGCGACGCCGTACGTTTGGGCCAAGGCTCTGGCGGCACAGCTTGAGAACGGTCACCTGGTGAGCTATGAGGGTGAGGGTCACACGGCCTACAACAAAGACGGTGCGCGCTGCGTGACCGACGTTGTTGACGAGTACTTCATCAGGGGAACGGTGCCTAGCAGCGACCCGCAGTGCTGACCGCCGCGGTGCTGACCCCCGCTGTGCTGACCCCGCTGTGCACTTTTGCACTGTGTGCAATAATTGCCGACGTGAGCAGTGAAGTGACCCAGCTTGGCCTGCGCGAGCGCAAGCGGATCGCCACGCGCCGCGCGATTCAGTTGGCTGCAATCACGATCGTGCGCGACAGCGGCCTTGACCGTCTCACGGTTGACGAGATCGGTAGAGTCGCCGACATCTCGCCACGCACGTTCTTTAACTATTTTCCGAGCAAAGAGACGGCGCTCATCGGTGACGCCCCGAGCTTGCCTTCGGCCGAATCAGTGAAGCGATTCGTCGACGACTCTTCTGGCCGCAGCGTGCTCGCGGGCATCGGTGCTCTGCTGCACGAAGCAAGCGATCTCGTGGCCGACGACCGCGAGCTGTCGCACCTTCGGCGCACCGTGCTCAAGGAGCACTCGCACCTGTTCGCGATGCGCATGGCCACGCTGAAGCATTTCGAAGACGAGCTACACGCGGTGATTCTTCAGCGTCTCGAGCGCGAGAAGCTTCGCCTCTCGGCGGCCGAACTCGACTCGCGCGCACGGCTCATCACGCTCGTCGCGATGGCCGCCATGCGCCACGCATGGACCTGCTGGGCCGACGCAGGTGGGGGCACCGACCTCTCGACCAAGCTGCGCTCATCGTTCGCCGATGTCGAGAATTTGCTCGCGCCAACGCCGCCCCGCTGATCG
>JANONY010000123.1:0-17626 GCA_031421055.1 Actinomycetes bacterium
CCCGCAGTGCGCGACGGTGTTGCCCTCGAAAAACCCCGGGGAGTCTTCGACCTCGTCTCCGGCCTTGCGCACCGTGATCGAGCTGCGCAGCAGCAAGGAAGGCTTCGTCGTCGCCTTGCCCCGCAACGGGTCGCGCGCCCGCGCGGGGGCGAGATACCGGTCGATCGTCGCCGCACTCATCGTTAGGAGCTCCGTCCTCACCTCGGGTGTGTAGCGGGCTTTGCCGGTGACCAACTCGCTGTGTCTCTCCAGCGTATCCACCAGCGCGGGCATCGCCACGGCGAGATATTTCCCGCACTCCCCACCCGAAATCGCCCACACCCGTTGCAGTGTCCGCAACGTGTCGTACGAGTACTTCCGTGCCCGTGCCCGCTGTTTGGGCTTCACCGCCCGTGGTTTCGCCGCCTCACGCAACCGCCGCCGGGCGTTGTCGCGCGACCAACCCGTGACCGCGACGACCTCGTCCAACAACCGACCCTTGTCCTTCTTCGACGCCGACTGGAACGCCCGCGCATACTTCGCCGTAATCTCTGCCCTGGCTGACACCGACAACTCACTTCCCATCCCACGAGCGTCACAGCTACGCGGGCATTCTTACGTGAGGCACCGCAAACCGTTCGCGGGCACTTAACGTGAGTCTCGTCGGCGGTTTGACCGAGACTTGCGAATCCCGTAGTCTTGACCCTTGGTGTGCGCTGGGCAAAGCCCGCGTCTGATCACCACAAGCTTCCACAAGTTAGGCAACAAAATGGTTTACGCAGTTGTGCGCGCCGGTGGGCGTCAAGAAAAGGTTGAGGTCGGCACTATTGTCGTGCTTGACCGTATCAAGGCCGATAAAGACGGCAACGTCTCGCTCGTTCCCGTGCTGCTCGTCGATGGCGACAAGATCACCAGCGGGGCCAAAGACCTCGCGAAGATCACCGTCATCGCCGAGGTGCTCGAAGACCTGCGCGGACCAAAAATCGTCATTCAGAAGTTCAAGAACAAGACCGGATACAAGAAGCGCCAAGGCCACCGCCAGGAGCAGACGCGTATCAAGATCACCAGCATCGCGTAAGCGCACGGACTGAGAAGGCTCGGAAATGGCACACAAAAAGGGCGCAAGCTCCACCCGCAACGGCCGCGACTCCAACGCACAGTACCTTGGCGTTAAGCGCTTCGGTGGCCAAGTCGTCAAGTCGGGCGAGATCATCGTTCGGCAGCGCGGCACCCACTTTCACCCAGGCGCGAACGTTGGCCGCGGCAAAGACGACACCCTGTTCGCTCTCGCGGCAGGCGCAGTCCAGTTCGGCGCTAAGGGCGGCCGCAAGGTCATCAACATCGTGGTGGCTCCGTAATCCACCTTTCAGACAGCGCGCGGGTGGGCTTCGGCCCGCCCGCGTTGTTTTTTCGGCAGTGACTTCGGCAGTGACTTTGGCAAGAGAGCAGGTGAGGGTGCATGGCGTCGTTCGTTGATCAGGTGACGCTTCATCTGTTGGCGGGCCACGGCGGCAACGGCTGTGTGTCGGTCAAGCGCGAGAAGTTCAAACCTCTCGCCGGTCCAGACGGCGGCAATGGCGGCAACGGCGGAGACATCGTGCTCGTCGCCGACGTTCAGACCACGACGTTGCTCAACTACCACCGTGCCCCGCACAAGAAGTCAGAGCACGGCCAACCCGGTCAGGGTGACCACAAGTCGGGCACCTCTGGCGCTGAGCTTGTGCTGCCTGTGCCCGTCGGCACGGTCGTCAAAAACGCTAGCGGCACTGAACTGATCGACCTCAACGAGCACGGCATGCGCTTCGTCGCTGCGGCTGGCGGTCAAGGTGGACTCGGCAACGCCGCGCTCGCCAACAGCAAGCGCAAAGCACCCGGATTCGCCCTGCTGGGCACCCCTGGCGCCGACGGCGATGTCTATCTAGAGCTCAAGGTCGTCGCCGACGTTGCGTTCGTCGGATACCCGTCTGCTGGCAAGAGCTCGCTCGTGGCCGCGCTGAGCGCCGCAAAGCCCAAGATCGCCGACTACCCGTTCACGACTCTGCACCCCAACCTCGGTGTTGTCGAGTCTGGCGAGATGCGATACACCGTGGCGGATGTGCCCGGCCTCATCGAGGGAGCGAGCGAAGGAAGAGGCCTTGGCCTCGAATTCCTTCGCCACGTTGAGCGCTGCTCCGCGCTTCTGCACGTACTCGATTGCGGAACCCTCGATCCGGGGCGCGACCCGATCAGCGACCTCGACATCATCCTCACCGAACTTGCCGCCTACCCGGTTCCAGAGGGCCAACTGCCGCTGCTGGAGCGCGCGCAGGTCATTGCGCTTAACAAGACTGACGTGCCGGAGGGGCGCGAGCTCGCCGAGATGATTCGCCCAGACCTTGAGGCGCGCGGCTACCGCGTGTTCGAGGTTTCTGCGGTGTCGCGCGCGGGGCTTCGCGAGCTGTCATTCGCACTCGGCGAACTGGTCGAGAACGACCGCGCTGCACGCGTGGCCGCAGAGAAGTCCAAGCCGCGCATTGTCATTCGTCCGCGCGCCGTCAACGAGGTGGAGTTCACCGTCTCGGTGGAGGGCGGGTCGTATGGGGCGCTGTATCGAATCCTCGGGGCGAAGCCTGAACGCTGGGTCGCGCAGACTGATTTCGAGAACGACGAGGCCGTCGGGTTTCTCGCTGACCGCCTAGCCAAGTTGGGCGTGGAAGACGAGTTGTTCAAGGTCGGAGCGGTTCCTGGCTCAACGGTCATGATTGGCGCCGGGGGCGGCGTGGTGTTCGATTGGGAGCCGACCGTGTCATCCGCCGCAGAACTCATCGCGAGCCCGCGCGGTACTGATGCGCGACTTGATGAAGGTCGCCGCCAGACGAGCAAGGCGAAGCGGGCAAGCTATCTCGAGCGCATGGACGCAAAGGCCGCAGCACGCGCCGAGCTCGAGACAGAACGGGCCGCCGGAATCTGGAACGATGACGAGGGCTTCGCGGTAGCAGAAGCGCGCAGTGACGACGACTAGGTGCAGGTGACGCGGTGACCGGACAGTCGAGCTCGAGCAGCCGCACAGTGAGTGCTGTTCGCTCGCGTGGCGACATCGCGACGGCGCCGCGCATTGTGGTCAAGGTTGGCTCATCGTCGATCAGCGGGCCCAATGTCGGCCAGATCGTTCCGCTCGTCGACGCGCTCGCGGCAGCGCACGCTCGCGGCAGCGAAGTGATTCTCGTGTCGTCTGGCGCTATCGCCACCGGTCTGCCGTACTTGAAGCTCGACAGTCGACCAACCGACCTCGCGACGCAACAGGCTGCGGCGGCGGTCGGGCAGAACGTGCTGATCTACCGCTACCAAGAGAGCCTCGATCGCTATTCGATTGTCGCCGCCCAAGTTCTGCTGACCGCTGGCGACCTGGTGAACCCCACCCACCGCTCGAACGCTCAACGCGCGATGGAGCGGCTACTTGTCCTGCGCATTCTGCCGATCGTGAACGAAAACGATACGGTTGCCACCCACGAGATTCGCTTCGGCGACAACGACCACCTCGCCGCGCTGGTCTCGCAGCTCGTCGGCGCCGACGTGCTCGTGCTGCTCTCCGACGTCGACGCGCTGTACTCGGCGCCCCCGAGCGAACCAGGCGCGAGCAAGATAACCGAGGTGCCATTTGGCGACGACCTCGCTGGCGTCACCTTCGGTGACATTGGCGCGGCTGGCGTCGGCACCGGGGGCGCAGGTACGAAGGTTGCCGCGGCCAAGCTTGCGGCGGCGGCGGGAACGCCCGTGCTGCTCGCCGCCACGGGTCAGGTGGCCGAAGCACTCACCGGCGCCGACATCGGTACCTGGTTTGAGGCGGCCCCGGCGAGCGCGCGACCCGCGGGCGCCTGACCTGCCCGAACCTGACCTGCCTGAGCCTGACCTGCTCGCGCTCGCGGATACACTTCACACCATGACGGACACCCTCCTAACTAGCTCTCTCACCGAAAAACTTGAGGCCGCGCGAGCGGCGGCAACGGTGCTTGCGACCGTCAACACTGAGCTCAAGAACCAGGCGCTGCACGCGATTGCGAGCGCGGTCGTCGCGGGCGCGGGGCGCATCCTTTCGGCGAACGAGCTCGACCTGGCCAACGGGCGAGAGAACGGCCTGTCGAGCGGACTGCTCGACCGCCTCACGTTGAACGCCGAGCGACTTGACGGGCTCGCCGATGCCGTGCGCGACATTATTGGCCTCGCCGACCCGGTCGGTGCGGTGATGCGCGGAAGCAACCTGCCGAACGGCGTGCAGCTCAGCCAGGTGCGAGTGCCCTTCGGTGTCATTGGCGCAATCTATGAGGCGCGCCCGAACGTCACCGTCGACATTGCCGCACTTGCCCTAAAGTCGGGCAACGCCGTCGTGCTTCGCGGCGGCAGCGCTGCAGAAAACAGCAATCGAGTGCTCGTGCAAGTTATTCAGGAGGCCCTAGATTCGGTTGGCCTCCCGACCGACGCCGTGCAGACCATCGATGAGTTCGGCCGAGAGGGAGCGAAGCAGCTCATGCAAGCGCGCGGCTACGTCGACGTGCTGATTCCGCGGGGGAGTGCAGACCTCATCACCGCGGTCGTCACCGAATCGAGAGTTCCGGTGATCGAGACCGGCGCCGGGGTGGTGCACGTCTACCTCGACGAGTCGGCCGAAACTGCCATGAGCGTTGAGATCGTCAGCAACGCCAAAGTGCAGCGCCCGAGCGTGTGCAACGCCCTCGAGACCCTGCTCGTGCACGAGAGCGCAGCCGCCCGACTGGTGCCTGCGGTGCTCGGCCGCCTGCGCGAACAGGGCGTGACAATCCATGCCGACGAGGCGACGCTCGCCCTCTTTGCGGATGCCGTGCCTGCCACCGACGACGACTGGTCAACCGAGTACATGACTCTCGATCTCGCTGTGCGGGTGGTGCCAGACCTCGACGGCGCGATCGATCACATCCGCCGGTATTCGACCCACCACACCGAGTCGATTGTTACCAACGACCTCGCCCGCGCTGAGCGCTTTCTCGCCGAGGTCGACTCGGCGGTCGTCATGGTCAATGCCTCGACGCGCTTCACCGACGGCGGCGAGTTTGGATTTGGCGCAGAGGTTGGCATCTCGACGCAGAAGCTGCACGCCCGCGGGCCGATGGGGTTGCCAGAGCTCACGAGCACCAAGTGGGTCGTGCGAGGTAACGGCCAGGTGCGCACGTAGCATTACCGGGCTGGCCATGCCGCGCAGCCGACCCTCTGGCCGTGCTGCGCAGCCGACCGGCGGCGGGTCGAACACTACTCGGTGGCTACTCTGACGCTAGTATTGATTGGCTCGCTTGAATGGAGAAATCATGATGCTTATCCGCTTCGCTGAAGAGGCAGCACACGCCTTCAACGCTACGCCGTGGATCGCTGCAGGCACGGCGTTTGGCGTGTTCCTCCTGCTCGGTATCGTCACCTGGAGCTACCGCGACGTCGCCAATCGCCACGCACACAAGGTCACGGACAACGCTGGCCACGACGCGCACGAGGCCGGCCACTAGGTCGCCTCGAGGTACACGTGACGGACGCGAAGGTCGCACGCCAGCGAATCGGCGTCATGGGCGGAACCTTCGACCCGATTCACCACGGCCACCTCGTCGCCGCGAGCGAAGTGAAGCAGAGCTTCGAGCTAGACGAAGTGATCTTCGTACCTACCGGCCAGCCGTGGATGAAGTCTGACGTGTCGACGGCGGAGCACCGCTACCTGATGACGGTCATCGCCACCGCGGCAAACCCGGGGTTCACGGTGAGCCGCGTCGACATCGACCGAACGGGCCCGACCTATACGGTCGACACCCTCCGCGACATCCGCGCTGCACGGCCTGATGCCGACCTTTTCTTCATCACTGGCGCGGATGCGGTGGCTCAGATCCTCGATTGGAAGGATGTCGAAGAGGTCTGGTCGCTCGCGCACTTTGTCGCCGTTTCGCGCCCGGGGCACGACCTGTCTATTTCCGGATTGCCCAAGGCGGGCGTAAGCTCGTTAGAAGTGCCTGCGTTGGCTATCTCGTCCACTGATTGCCGCAGCAGGGTAGGCCGGGGCTTCCCGGTCTGGTATTTGGTCCCCGATGGTGTCGTTCAGTACATCTCCAAGCACCACTTATATCGGAGTACTTTATGACCACCTTCCAGAACCCGCCTCCGCAGTCGCGGCGGTCGGCGCGCCAGACGGAGCGTGGTGGCCCGGTTGACGGGGGTGAAAATACCGATTTTTCGCAGGTGATTCCACCCGCGCAAGCACAACCGCAGGCCCAGCCGTACCCAAGCCAGCCGTACCCAAGCCAGCAGTACCCGGCCTCAAGCTTTCAAGAGGCGCTGCAGCCCGACTCTGCTTCCAGCGGTCGCCGCGCGCGCGGCGATGCGGCGCAAGATCCTTACAGCGCCCCGCCAGAGCCGCTGAACTACACGACTCAAGGTGCGCCGTACACGGCCCAGCAGGCGTCGCCTGGCTACGAGGCCGCGCCGACGGGATTCCCCGGGCAAGACTCGGCAGCGTACCGCGTTCGCGACTTCTCGCCGGAAGGCGGTCGCGCTAGCGGTCGCCGCGCAGGTGCGCCGCCACTCGTTGAGCCTCCAGCCTCGGCCGGATACGACGCGAGCGCCGGCGACATCAACTACCAGACCCAGGGGTATGGGGCAGCGGGCACGTCTGCGGCGGCCGCGCCCATCGCCCCGGCCTCCCGACGTGAGCAGCGTCAGCGTCAAGCGGATCAGCAAGCCGCGACCGGCGATGTGACCGGCCAGTTGACCGGGCAGTTTGCCAGTCAGAGTACCGGCGATCTCGCCTACAACCCCGGCTTGCTTGCTCAGACGCAGCAACAAGCGCCGTCGTTGGCTCCGCGGCAGGCGCCACAGCCGCAGTCGCAGCCGCAATCGCTGGCGCAACCGGTGCTGCCGCAACCGGTGCAGGGGCTGCAGTCACCGCAACAGCCGCCAGTGCAGGCTGGCTATCCGCAGTATCCGTCCGGCGAGGTCGTGACCGGTTACCCCGCAGCTCCCGGGCGCGCACAGTCGGCCCCGACTGCGCTGTCTAACGCGATCGTCGAGTTTGAGGCTCTCACTCGCAACGGCCAGCCTTCCGGGCCGCCCCCCGCGCGGCAACCGCAGGCGCCTCCGCAGCAGCAGCAGGCTCCCGGCCAGGGCTCCGTCGATCCGGCGCTCGCGCCGACCGGCGGTTGGGTCGCCCCCGCCGGGCACTGGTCGCGCCAGGCCGATCTCGATGACGAAACCCAGCCGTGGGAGAACACCATCACCCGCGAGGTCGGCGGCGGAAATGTCGCAACGACCACGAGTGCGCTGGTTTTGCCGTCGATCCCTCGTGCTGATCCGTTCACGAGCGCGCTGACAAGCACCGGCGAAGTGCTGCTGACTGGCAGCATCGACCTTCCACGCAGCCTCGGCGCCACCGGGGGCGATGCTCGGCTCTACGACGACCCCGGCGTCGATCGCATGTTTGATAGCCAAGACGCAGAGTTCACCGGCACCGATTCGGCGCCAGTGCGCGCCATTCGCGCGGTGAGCACCCACTCGGGCTCGCGCGGCGTGATTCACGCCAATAAGCCGCGCGGTAACCGACTGATCACTCTGGTGTTCATTGTTACTGCGTTGCTCGCCATCGCGGTCGTCGGCATGCTCGTGGCCAGCATCTCGCTCGGCCTGTTCTAGACTTTTTCGAGCGTGTTGCCGCACCCCGGTGACCGCATCCACCATCAGGTATTTAGGATCCCCGTGACTGCTACTGCCCATGCGCGCGAACTACTCGCTGTCGCGGTGCTCGCCGCCGACTCCAAGCAGGCGGAGGATCTCGTCGCGCTAGACGTCTCTGGCCCGCTGCCTCTCACCGATGTCTTTCTCATCGCGAGCGGACGCAACGAACGCAACGTGATCGCCATCGCTGGCGAGATCGAAGACAAGATGATCGAGTTTGGTGTCAAGACCATCCGCCGCGAGGGCAAGGCCGAGGGCCGTTGGGTGCTGCTCGATTTCGGCGACCTCGTCGTGCATGTCTTCCACGAGGAAGACCGCATGTACTACTCGCTCGAGCGCCTCTGGAAGGACTGCCCGGCTATCCCGATCGCCACGACTGCGGCGTGAGGTCGTTTCGCGTCTGCAGTGCAACCGCAGCCGCAGGTTCGGTCGCCCGCGAGTGTGTAGTAGCCTAGGGAAGTTGATTCGGGGTAGCTCGATCGGCAACCGGGGTCCATGGCGCAGCCCGGTAGCGCACCTGCATGGCATGCAGGGGGTCAGGGGTTCGAATCCCCTTGGATCCACCCCACGAAGAAGCGGTCGAAGTCGCTTCCCCACGTTTATCGGAATGCTTTAATGTGCTCATGAGCACACCAGAGCTGAACCCGTACGCAGACCCGATCTCGACGGCCGCGCCTCTCTCCCCGGCGGAGGAGAAGCAGTGGGCGCTGCTCACTCATATCCTTGGCATCTTCGTTGGTGTTCCCACGGCGGCCATTTTCTACGTTCTTTACCGCGACCGGGGCCCGTTCGTGCGCGCGCACACCGCAACCGAACTCAACTTTCAAATCACCGTAGTGATTTTCAGCGCCGTCGGGTTCATCATCTCGTTCTCAAGTGTATTTCTCAGCATTGGCGCCAGCTCCAACGGCGCAGGAGGCCCTTCGGGAGTCGGATTCTTCTTCGTCGGCTACTTCCTCATTCTTGCGCTACGGGTGGTCGCCGTTGTGCTGGGCATCCTGGCTTCCATGGCCGCGCACCGCGGGAAGTTGTACAAGTACCCGGCATTCCAGTTTGTGAAGTAGCTCGCCAACAAATTTGCACCGCACCCCAAACCGGTACCCTTAACCCCATGACCACAACCTCGCTCCGCTGGGGCATCCTAGGCACCGGCGGCATCGCTGCCCTCCAAACTTTTGACCTGATCGAGAACGGCTTCACCGTCGCCGCGGTCGGATCGCGCAGCCAAGAAAGCGCCGACGCCTTCGCCACGAAGTGGTCGATTGCAACCGCGCACCCGAGCTACGAGGCGCTCGTCGCCGACGAAAATGTTGACGCAATCTACGTGTCTACGCCGCACCCGTTCCACTACGAGAATGCGCTGCTCGCCCTCAACGCTGGCAAGCACGTGTTGGTCGAGAAGCCCTTCGCTATGAACGCCGCGCAGGCGGCAGAGGTCGTCGAGCGTGCCGCGCAGAAGAACCTCGTCGTGCTCGAAGCGATGTGGACGCGCTACCTGCCGCACATGATTCGCATCCGCCAGCTGCTCAAAGACGGCGCCCTCGGCGAGCTGCGCACGCTCATCAGCGACCACTCGCAGAACCTGCCAAAAGACCCAACGCACCGCATCAACGATCCAGCCCTCGGCGGTGGCGCGCTGCTCGACCTCGGCATCTACCCTGTGTCGTTCTCGTTTGACGTTTTCGGCGCACCGACCGCGATTCACGCGAGCGGCACGATGACCGCGACCGGTGTCGACGCGCAGACCACCATGATCTTCGAGTACGAGGGAAACAAGCGCGCTCTGCTCGTCACGGCACTCGACGCCCTCGGCCCGAACACCACGACGATCACGGGTACCGAGGGTCGCATCGAAATTGACGCGGTCTGGTACTGTCCGACGCGCTTCGTGCGCTTCGACAAAGACAACAACGTCGTTGAAGAATTCGACGAGAAGGTCATCGGCCGCGGCATGCACTTCCAAGCGCTCGAGCTCGAGCGCCTCGTCGCTTCGGGAGAGATTGCCAACGACATCCTCTCTCCTGCCCAGACCGTCGCGATCATGCAGACGCTCGACGAGGTGCGGCGCCAGATTGGATTGAAGTACGACGGAGTCGACGGCTAGTCGGCGAGCCGAGCCTGCGTCCGCAAACGCCACAGCCATGCGCGCTCGAAACTTGCACCAACCCCCTCAAAACGCATCGAAACTGCGCGATGCGTCACCCCGCTAGCGGCTCGCAAAAGCCAGAATGAGGGAGTGAAACACGAGTGGTATTCGAACCAATCTGCCCGCACCTGGCTCTCGCCGAACCCGCCGCTAGACACTCGGGCTTTTCACCGAACTGTTGACGGCTACGAGCCGACGCGGCTCGTGCAGCTGCCGTCTATCGCCGAAGAGCTTGGCGTTGCGCACGTCGTTCTGAAAGACGAGTCGTTGCGCATCGGCCTTCCGGCGTTCAAGATTCTCGGCGCCTCGTATTCGATCGCGAAGGCGCTCTCTGCCAAGCTCGGCTTGGATTCGCCACTGCCACTCAGTGAGCTGCACGGCCGCTTTGACCTACAGATTGTGGCCGCAACCGACGGCAACCACGGTCGCGCGGTTGCGCACGTCGCTCGCCTCGTCGGCATACCCGCGCACATCTTTGTGCCGTCAGGAATCACCGATGCGGCGAAGGCCGCGATCGCGGGCGAGGGGGCAGAGCTCACCGTCATGCCCATCCCGTACGACGACGTCGTCAAGCACGCCACCGCCGTCGCGGCAGAGCTCGGCGATGCCGGGCTGCTGGTTCAAGACTCGTCGTGGCCAGGCTACGAAGACGTTCCCGGGTGGATCGTCGACGGCTACTCCACCCTCTTTTGCGAGGCCGATGACCAGCTCGCCGAGTTCGGCTTGCCCCCGGCGACGCTCATGACCGTGCCCACCGGCGTTGGCGCGCTGGCCGTGGCTGCGATTCACCACTACCGCCGAGGAGAGAATCCGCCGACCGTGCTCATCGTCGAACCAGACACCGCCGCGTGCGTGCTCGACTCGCTGCACGCCGGCCACACCGTCGCGGTGGTTACAGAGAACTCGATCATGAAGGGCCTCAACTGCGGCGTCGTCTCACCGGGCGCCTGGCCCGCGATGAGAGACGGGGCGGATGCCGCCATCACCGTCACCGACGAACAGTCCGCACAGGCGGTACGCGACCTTCAATCGCTCAGCATTGACGCTGGCCCCTGTGGCGCGTCGAGTCTCGCCGCGGTGCGCACGCTGTGCGCCAACCCCCTTTGGAGGAGTGAAGCGGGCATCACGCCAGAGAGCGTGCTGCTGTTGCTCAGCACCGAGAGCCTCACGGCCAACCCGATCGCGCTCTAGGCGAGTGCACCGAGCGCCCGTGAGCCGCGCGCAGAAAACGCCGCTAGCCTGTCTATTGTGACTGCACTGGCCATCCTCGCGGCGCGCGCGGTACGACTCGCGATCCGGGTGCTTCGTCCTGGCGGCGGAAGCGCGGCCCCTGGCCTTGTTGCCAATCGCCTCGCCCCCACTCTGCTCGTTGATGTCATCAATTCCTTTCCTGAGGGGCTGGTGATCGTCAGCGGATCGAGCGGCAAGTCGACGACGACGAGCATGCTTTCGGCGCTCCTGCGCGCGCACGGTCTCTCGGTATTCACGAACCACTCGACCGCCAACATCCGCCAGGGGCTGATGAGTGCACTGCTGAGCGAAATCACTCTCGCCGGCCGCGCGCGCGCGAGCATCGCGGTGCTCGAGATGGATGAGGCGCACGGTGCAAAGATCGTGGCCGAGTTGGCTCCGACCACCGTTGTGCTCACCAATGTCATGACCGACCAGATTGATCGCTTCGCCGACCCTCGGGATGTCGCACAGATGCTCGAGGTGATCGCGCTGCGCGCGACCCGCCAATTGGTGCTCAACGCCGACGACGTGTTCGTGAACGCAATGCCGTCTTCGCCCGAAGCGGTGGTGTCGCGGTACGGTGTCGCCGAGTCGGTGATCGCCGAGCTGCCGCACGGCCTTGGCAATCTGCGCACCACGCCAACTCGCCTCGTCGATGGTGTGATCGTCGAGTCGGTACTTGACTACAGCACGCGCCTGCGAATCCGGGGGGTTGCCGTCGACGTCGACCTCCCCGCCCGCGGGGTGCACTACGCGATCGACCTCGCTGCCGCGGTGGCTGCCGCACTGGCGATCCTCGGCGACTACTTCGATCCCACGCTCGCGCAGCAGGCTCTCAGCGCGCTGGCTCCGGTCTTCGGCCGCGGCGAGCGCGTCACGGTTCAGGGCAAGCTCGTCGAGCTCGTGCTTGTGCAGAACCCGACAAGTTTCCAGCTCAACATCGATCACCTACCGCCGTCGATCGAGCAGCTGCTCGTAGCGGTGGGATCCGATGTGCGCGACCCCTCCTACCTCTGGCCAGTAGATACCTCATCCCTCGGCTCTGTCGTCACGGTTAGCGGCTCGCAGGCCGAGGAGATGGCGTTGCAGCTGGCCTACCGCGGGGTGAGTGTCGGCGCGGTCGAACCCGATCTGCTGCGCGCGCTCGACGATTTCATTGCTCTTCCCGATCCAGCGGATGGCGTCAAGACGATCATCTTCTCGGCAGACTCGATGCGCCGAACCCGGCGACATTGGAGGCTCACGTGACGCTGCAAATTTTGCGCCCGCTGCCCGAATTGCTCAATGTCAACGGCGACGGCGAGAACGCTCTCGTGCTCGCTCGCCGCGCGATCTGGGCGGGGTTGGATGTGAGATCGTCGATCGCAGCGACTCGCGGCCCGATGCCATCGTCATCGGTTCGGGCTTCGACGGCGATCTGGCTGAGGTTGCCGCACTGCTCGCTCCCTTGCGTGAGCAACTCATCGATGCCGTCGCCAGCGGGGTTCCCCTTATTGCGATTGGCACAGGCATGGAACTGCTGACGACGCGAATCGTGTTGGGCTCTGGCGAGGTGATTGACGGGCTTGGCATGCTGCCAGGCGAGGTTCTCCCACGCGACGAGCGCGTGAGCGGTGACGTTGTCGTCGAATCCCGATTCGGCACACTGGTTGGATTCGAGAACCACGCCCGTCGCTACGCCCTGCCCGTTGATGCGCAGGCGCTTGGCACTGTTCTGCAGGGCGACGGAAATGGCACTCCGGAGCGCACAGAAGGCGTCATCGCTGGCAGTGTGCTCGGTAGCCGGATTCGCGGGCCGCTGCTGGCCAAGAACCCGGCGCTCGCGGACCACCTGCTCGAGACGATGACCAAGGGCGCGTACCGTGCTACCGGTGCCAACGCCACTTCGGCAGATAGGCTTGCATCTATAGTGCGCTCACAGACGCTCAAGCGAATCGCGTCGGCATAGCGGTCGGGGCCATGCTGCTCTTCCCCGACAAGACCGCACCATCGAGAACGCCTAGCGGCGACCCACAGGAGGAAAGACCATGGACTTGAGCATTTTTGACGAGTTCGAATCCAATGTGCGCAGTTATGTCCGATCCTTTCCCGTGGTATTTGCCAAGGCCGATGGCGTTGTGCTCACCGATGAAGACGGGAGCGAGTACCTCGACTTCCTTTCTGGGGCTGGCACCCTTAACTACGGTCACAACAACCCGATCCTGCAGGTCGCGCTCATCGAGTACCTGCAGAGCGGGGGCGTGACGCACGGTCTCGACCTTGCGACCGTTGCCAAGCGGCAGTTCATCGAGACCTTCTCGCGGCTGATCTTGCAGCCGCGAGGCCTCGACTACAAGCTCCAGTTCACCGGTCCTACCGGCGCGAACGCGGTCGAAGCGGCCCTCAAGCTTGCGCGCATGAGCACCGGGCGCAGCGAGGTCGTCGCCTTCACCCACGCTTTCCATGGAGTCAGCGTCGGTGCACTTGCCACAACAGCCAACCGCAAATTCCGGGATGCGGCGGGCGTCCCGCTCGGGAACGTCACCTTCGTGCCCTACGACGGATACGTCGACGCGTCGTTCGACAGCATCCGATACCTCGAACGACTGCTCGGCGATCCGAGCAGCGGGCTGGACCGGCCGGCGGCGGTGATCGTTGAGACCATCCAAGGCGAGGGCGGCGTCAACGTGGCGCGGGTGGAGTGGCTGCGAGCACTCTCCGAGCTCTGCATTCGTGAGGGAATCGTCCTGATCGTGGACGATATCCAGGTCGGCTGCGGCCGCACCGGCACCTTCTTCAGCTTCGAGCAGTCCGGCATCGTGCCCGATATTGTGATCCTCTCCAAGTCGCTGTCCGGCTACGGGCTGCCGATGTCGCTTGTGCTGATGCGCCGAGAGCTCGACATCTGGAAGCCCGGTTCGCACAGCGGTACCTTCCGCGGCAACAACCTCGCATTCGTCGGCGCCACCGTGGCTCTGGAAACCTATTGGTCAGACTCCGCGTTCTCGGAGCGCGTGCTTAGCCTCGGCGAGGTTGTCAAGGAACGGCTCGAGCGCATCGCGGCACGTCACTCTGCCTCGGGGCTTGTCGTGCGTGGGCGGGGAATGATCTGGGGCATCGTGAGTGAGACGCATCCAGATATCGCCAAGCGCGTGTCGGAAGAGGCCTTTACCCGCGGACTGATCATCGAAACCTCCGGGGCGTACGGCGAGGTGCTCAAGCTGCTCTCGCCGCTGACGATCAGCGATGAGGAGCTCGAGCGCGGTCTCGCGATCATCGAGCAGAGTTTCGACGTCGTGCTCGCGTAGTCACGGTCGCGGAGCTTCAGCCACCGCGGGCGCGGATGGCAACGGTGGCAACGGTGGCAACGTAATAGTCAGCAGCGTGGCCGATGCCCGGCTGCCGACCGCCGCGGTGAGTCAGATCACCCGATCAGCCGATCACCCGATCAGGGTGTGCGACGGCAGATACGGTGGCGTGAACGTGTCGTGAATGTTCGCCATCGGCCAACGAATTTGCGTGGGCTGACGGGAATGACCGCACCCCGCTCTGGGTTTGATCCAATACGTTTGCATAGAAACGCGCAGCACGACAAGGAGCACCCATGTCAAAAGAGTTCGGACGAGACACATTCGGTGACGTCACCGTCGACGCCGACGGCACGACGCTCAGCTGGTGCAGGACTCGCCCTGGCCCGGTTACGAAGACATCCCCGGCTGGATCGTCGACGGCTACTCGACACTCTTCTGCGAGGCAGACGACCAGCTGGCAGAACTCGGCCTGCCGCCCGCCACGCTGGTCACAGCGCCAACCGGTGTCGGCGCTCTCGCGGAGGCGGCAATCCACCACTACCGCCGCGGCGCAACACCGCCGACCGTGCTCATCGTCGAGCCGGACACGGCGGCGTGCGTGCTCGAGTCACTGCATGCGGGCTCAACAGTCTCGGTCGTCACAGAGGACTCCATCATGAAGGGACTCAATTGCGGCGTCGTCTCGCCCGGCGCGTGGCCCGCCATGAGAGACGGGGCGGACGCGTCAATTACCGTCACCGACGAACAGGCAACCGAGGCGGTGCGAGACCTCCAATCGCTCGGCATCGATGCAGACCCCTGTGGAGCGTCGAGTCTCGCCGCGGTGCGCACCCTGTGCGCCAACCCCCGCTGGAGGAGCGACGCGGGCATCACGGCGCAGAGCGTGCTCCTGTTGCTCAGCACCGAGAGCCTCACGGCGAACCCGATCGCGCTGTAGCGCAGGCTTCGCGCGAGCGCGTGTCTAAAGTTTTCCTTGATTTTGCGTAAGTGGAGTGTTACTCCGTTGTCAGTTCCCCACAGATCTCTATGCAAGGAGTGATAGAGCGTTGTATATCTTTCAAGAAGTCGGTGGCACTCACGCTCAGCATGGTGATGGCCTTGACACTCGGAAGCGTGAGTTCCGCTTCTGCTTCAGATGGCAACGCCGGACGGTCTGGCATACTCCTTTGGCACCATGAAGAGCTAGTGAATGTGAGCTCCATTTCAGACATAACCAACTACGGGCAGTCTTTGGGCGGGTGCGTGGCAGGGTCGCCCGGGATAACCTGCTCGATCAGTGTGACGAAGAGTGCAACGAGATCGATCTCTCGCGCGCTGAGCGTAACTCGTGGATTCGTCGCAGGGACGCTTGGCATCAGTTCTGAAGCGAGCGTGTCCGTATCGGTGTCGTGCAGCTCTCCTCCTTTGGCGGTCGGCCAAAGCTTCTCTGCGTACCCGAGAGGAAACCGGCAGTACTACCGCATTCATGTGACGCAAAACTATGCGCCTACTGACCAGCTAAGTGCTAGCCTCACGGCATTTTCGCCTAACGGGCGGTACTACTGCGTGGTCAAATAGTTGCGGAGTCGCCAGTCGTTTATCGGAGCGGTTTTGGTTTCGCTGATTGCTGCCTCGGCTTCATCCTCGCTGGCTGCTTGCACGGAGAAACCCCCGACTGAGCTTCCTGCTGACAGCAGTACAGTCGGCGAAAGCTTGTCGTACGCAACGGAGGAACTCACGGCACCGGTCTTGGTTACGTACGAACTCAGTCTTCCTGTTGTTGGGGTTGCCGCGTCCTACTCGAGCACTGATGACGGCGCGACCGAGGACGGCGATTGGACGGTGATTGTCGACTGCTCAGACGCGCAAGCTGCAGTGGTTGGCATCATCCCTTCGAGTCGGGTCTCGGCTAAGGGTCTCGAACAGGCACTAGAGGGGAAGTTCGACCACTTGCTGGTGGAGTGCGAGTAATAGCGACGAGTCGTTTCGACCGGTCGACGAGTGCCGCAATCGTGCGTCAAGGCCGAATTCGATAGTTGGGGTGACGGGCCGCGCACACCCGCCGTTCCCTCCGGGTGCGCCCAGCTAGCGACACAAACGGCGCCCGCGCGGCCCTAGACTGCACTCATGACAGACACCGAGAAAAGGTCATGGCCGCTGCACCAGACGTTGTGGCTTGGGGCGATGCTGTCGATCCTCGGCCTTGGCCTCCTGAATCTCGGGCAGGTGCAGGGCGAACTGTCGCTACCTCTGCTTGGCGCCCAACTCGGCTTGTTTGTGGCAGCGTTCACCTTGATGCTGCTCGGAGCCATTGCGAAGGCGCGCCGGGCATCGGTTGCCACTGCGCCAGCCATCTCCCGCCAAGCCACCGTGCCTTTCAGCCTTGCGATCGCCGGGGTTGCGCTCGTCGCCCTCGTTGTCGTCTTCGTGGCGGTCGCGCCAGGTGCCGAGGATGCGTCAATCGGTTCAACGGGAGTGCCCATCTGGGTGTGGCCCGTCACCGCGGCGATCGTCAGCGCGCTGCTGCTCATCGCGGCAATCGTGCTCGCCGCGCGTGCGTTGATCCCCTCGACGCGCAATCCGCGAGCCATCGCGGCGCTGGCGGCCGGACTGTTCACGTGGCCGATCGCGCTGGTCGTGCTCTTCAGTACGGGGCTTGTCGGCATCGGATCGACGCCAGTCGCGCCGCTTCTTGGGGTTCCACTCGGCGAGCTTCGCTCTGCCGACGGTTCGATGCAAACCTTCGAGCTTGAGGCGGGGGTGGAGGGCGTAGGGGTTCAGTTTCTTTGCACGGGAGACGGCATCTTTTCTGTCGACGTCGGCTCGGGCTCTGCTACCGGGCTCGACTGTGCTGATGCCCCGACGGGCGTCTGGCTTCCTGTCGGCAATGATCAACCCGCCGTGCTGACCGTGTCGTTCGACGAGGCGAGCGAGGACGCGGAGTGGACAGTGCGACTCGCTGACGCATCCGAGTTCCTCAACGGCAGTTCCTGGGAATTCTAGGCGCCCGCGCGCGGTTGTTCCTCATGCAAACGCATAGACCTCGATTCTCAAGAGTACAGGAGCAGCATGCCAAAAGAGTTCGGCCTCGACACATTCGGTGACGTCACTGTCGACGCCGACGGCACGACCCTCAGCTACGCGCAGGTCATTCGCAACATCGTCGCGCAGGCGGTACTCGCCGACGAAATTGGGATCGACTTCATCGGCATCGGTGAGCATCACCGTGATGATTTCGCGGTCACGAGCCCCGAGATGGTGCTTGCGGCGATTGCGAGTCGTACCT